>CAZPDE010000038.1:8258-11006 GCA_964585315.1 uncultured Dehalococcoidales bacterium
CCCCGCCCCAAAAAGCCCCGCCTTTTCCAGCCACCTCAAAGGTGGGTGATATAAGAACCAGGCTACCACCCGAGATATTAACCTTACAGGAAAAACCCCAGCAGTTACTAACCACCTCAAAGGTGGGTGGTATAAGATCCAGGCTATTACGGCTGCCACTCGCCCGATACAGAACAGGCAGAGAGCTACTATCCAGCCTACCACCCTCATGCCAAAATCCCTTGCCCCTTCTAGCCAGCTCAAAGGTGGGTCATATAGAAGCGAGGCTACCACCCGAGATATTAACCGCACACTGAGAAAGCCGGTAATTATTAGCCACCTCAGAGGTGGGTGATATAAAAACCAGGCTGCTATAGCCGAGAACACTCTGATATAGAACACGCCGATAGCTACTATCCAGCTTATCGGCGGGTGGTACAAAATCCAGCCTATAACTCCAGGAATCCACCCTACTATTATCCACAGCCCACCAAGAATACGGAGGAAAATGACCCAGAAAGCGGCTCTGGAGGGACGATATCCCCACCGCCATAGCCTCACCAACCATACTACTATAGCTAAGAGTAGGAAGAAAAGTAAGACTGCCACAGAGATTAGGAAGGCGACTAATCCCAGAGCCGTATTACCTGTTAGTAACCAGGCAATAATGCCCAGGACAATATCTATGGCCAGCAGAACCAAAAAGAGGAAAATGAGGTTTCTCAGTTGAGCTGCCCACCTCCCAATCCTCACCAGCCAGGGGTAAATGGACCGCCAGATGTAAACGAAAGCTGCTGTTGGTATCAGCCCCAGAACCACCCCTATCCCCAGGATAACTCCTACTACGGCTAATATTATTAGTACTGTGATAGGATCCATCTCACTCCGCTTTTCTTAAGGAATGTAGGGCTCAATCTGCTCCCTTACCTCCTTGATGATAACCGCTGCCCGGTCAAGCATATCTCCCAAGACATCCCAAAAGTTATAATTCGTGAGCTCATTGAGCAAACTATCGAATCTCCTCACTGTCCATTTTACAATATAGTCCAGGTTTTCACTATAATTGCCCCAGGTAGTCAACTGAGGCTCAGGAATCTGCACATTGGGCATGCGAAGCTCAAAAAAGTAAGGCTTCGTTGTTTTTAACGCCCCCCCACCAGGCATTACCGAGATACTCCCACTATAGTTTAGATATTGTCCCTGTGCCTCCCAGGTGAGCCAGACGCCTCGAAACTTGGCTTCCCATTCCACCGCCCCTGTGTCATTGACCTTGTGTTGCTCCAGATAGAACACAGACCTAGCCTTTACTCCTGAGAGGTCAAGGTCAAAGGTGACCGTTTTGTCCGAGTAAGTGAGGGTCAAGGCGCCCACAAAGGTTACATCGCTGATGCCAGGGTCAGCAGCTCTAGGGACTATATTTATTCCTGCGGGAAAAGTGACATTGTCCACACCCTTCTGCTCATGGGGGCACCACCCCCAACCCTGAAACTCAATATGAGCGAAGCGATAGTAATTGCCGCTATTGTTATCGGTGGTAGTTCCTGAGGCATCGGTAGATTGAACCTCATAGTAATAGACTGTCTCCGCCGATAGCCCGGTGAGGTTAACAGAATGGCTGGTGGCAGTGCCATCAGAGGCAGTACTTCCCAACGCCGTGCTGGTGCCGTAGTTTACCGTGCTGTCACTCAAAGTGTCGGTAGTCCAGGTGATAGTGGCGCTATCGGCGGTAATATTGGTCGCCTGGACATCTGATATCACTGGCTGTGCCAAAGCCAGTCGAGGCATTATCAGCACAAATATGAGAAGGCTACTTACAATAAGCAGTATTCCCCTTCGGCTCACTTTCACCCCCCAATTAAACCCTAAACTCTAACAAATATCAAAGATAAAACATCAAAATGACAAATCAACTAAAATCAAAAATCAAAGATAAAAAGTCAAAATTACAAACCAAAATGCAAAAACACTTGTAGCCCGCTGTCATTGCGAGCTCCTTCGCTCTCTGTCATTCTGAGGGGTTAGACGAAGCCCCGAGCGTAGCGAAGGGGAAACGACCGAAGAATCTCGTTCAGGGCCGGCTCTAATGACAAATCAAAATGGAGATTGCTTCGTTTCACTCGCAATGACACTACTTTCTAATTTTTGCTCTGTATTTTTGCCTTTTGACTTTCGTTTGGGATTTCGCGCTTAGAATTTACCCCCTTGTAGTTGCCTGATTCATCAGGCTTAGCCCAATAAATTGGGCAACTACATTTTCAAACAGCATTAATATTATAGCACGGAAATCGCCGTTATTATTCCAAGCCCTTCACTTCTTGTTATTCTGAGGGAGCCCGACAAATATCAAAAATCAAAGATAAAACATCAAAATGACAAATCAAAATGCAAAAAGGCAAGCCCCGACCCTAACAAATAATCTGTGAAGGAAAGGATTCCTTCACACCTCAGAACTTGAAAATCAAAAATCAAAGATAAAACATCCCAGCTATCAGCCTTCAGCCACCAGCTTTCAGCCACCAGCTTTCAGCTAAATACTGACGGCTGAGTGCTGACTGCTGGATGGTATTTTTGCCTTTTGACTTTCGTTTGGGATTTCGCGCTTAGAATTTACCCCCTTGTAGTTGCCTGATTCATCAGGCTTAGCCCAATAAATTGGGCAACTACATTTTCAAACAGCATTAATATTATAGCACGGAAATCGCCGTTATTATTCCAAAGTCTCTTCCAATACAAGATGAGCCTGGAGAGGGTATCGATTTCCAATACAAG
>CAZPDE010000039.1:0-10890 GCA_964585315.1 uncultured Dehalococcoidales bacterium
GCTCCCTATTGCACTCAATCAAGTTGTATGACATTGTTGCCCCCTTTAATCGCTAGCTCTATTTTAGCATAACACTCAACTTATAGAAGGGGTTTGTGCAACAGGCTCCATAAAGGTTATTTCTCCAACAGTCATACATCAGGTCGTGGTGGCAAAACTCAGCCTCGAGGTTTATCCCAAGGGAAGAATCAATGAAAGGAAAGTCAAATCTGCTGCCGTTATAGGTATAGATTGTATCTACGCCTTCTAAGGACTTAAGAAGGTTATCTCTGGTTACCTGTTCGCCCACTAATTGAATGAGTTTGTCATCTTTACCATTGCACAGGTAAATGCCAATTACGGTTATATCGTCATAAAACTGAGATAAGCCTGTGGTCTCTATATCCAGGTAGGCGTCAGTCAATTGCTTCATAGCTTGCACTTCCAATTATAGTTAACCGCATAAGTCAGTGCACCATTTTCCCTGTCATTGCGAGCCGAAGGCGTGGCAATCTCAATGAAAGAGCGTCTGTTGAGATTGCTTCGTCCCCTTCGCTTCGCTCTGGGCTTCGGCTCACTCGCTCCTCGCAATGACATAGTGCAGTTATCCTTGCAGGATACTATAAACTAAATTACAGCATAGCACATGCCAGTGACAGCTAGGTTGTCACAAATTACCATTTTATTGGTATATGCTTATCGTTGTTGGAACAGCCTCGCTATATAGATATTATCCCCTTTTTTACTCCAGTAGCTTGCGGAATTCCTCCCGAGTAAGAGAGGCTTCTCTTAATATTTCTCGCAGTGTTCCCACCTTTATCTCTCGATGTCTTGGAATGACCACAGTGCAGTTGGTCTTCGGGTGATAGTAAACCATATAGCTTCCTCTTTGCCTATCGAACACGCATCCTGCACGCTTCAGAGCTGCGGTCACCTGCTGCCAGGTAAGGCTGGGTAGTCGGCTCACACGACTACCTCACGCTCCTTAATCTGTGGTAATGATAACCCTCGCTCCTTGAGACTCTCTAGATAAACCTCTATGGCCTCTCTGATATTAGCCATAGACTCCTCAATGGTTTCCCCTTGGGAGATACAGCCAGGTAAGGAAGGCACATACACAGTATAGCCACCTTCTTGCTGAGGCTCCACGATTACCCTACATTTCATTTTGCCTCCTTTGTTATCAAAAGTATCTCTTATGCCCCATGCTTGGGTTAATTCTAGTATGACCCAGGCTCGAAAGCAATGCTTCACAGTGTTCATATTATCATTTACATGAGCGGCAGCATCTAGCACAAATTGCTATTTTCTTTTAGAGACATCCAGCAACTCTGACTGGGCGGCATCTTCTAATTTATGGTTGGAAGAAGAAAAAGTTATCGTTGAGCCAAGCCTTGTCTTGAGAATCAATGCTGAAGCAAGGTGGATGGCGTTGAACCCCCTAAGGCTGTGTCGTTCAGCAAGCGCGCCGGCAAGCTTCGATACTGGCCATGAGACATCCATGGCAAAGTAGGCACCCCAATCTTGCTGCAAATTAGTTATCACGGCCTGATACTGCTCATCGGTAAAATCGCCTTGTAGGTGTTTTCTGGCAAAAGCGGCACAAGCTTCAGCATACGCCACCTGTGAGGTAGCGACAACTCTAGCTCCATCGAACAAAGCCTTCACTTCGTCGGAGCCATCTTCTCTAACATACAGCTTCACTAAAGAGCTCGTATCTAAATAAAGAATCATCGCCTGTCTTCAAGAACAATCTCGGAGGCAGGTTTACCCCTAGCTGCTATGGGTTCTGGTGCGATTGGTTTGCCACCTTCCCAATTTGCCAGCCCTTCTTTGACCATCTCCATCAATCGGCTGTAATTGTCAAACCCTTCTACAGAAACAATGAGCGCCACATCACGGCCGCGATTGGTAACCACAACCTGCTCTCCACTTTCGACAAGAGACATATAATACCTGAGGTTGTTCTTTAGCTTTCTAATGCCGACTTTGGCCATAGCGTTACCTCCATTGTTGCAACATTATAAAGGTATTGTGTCCACAATGTCAATGGGCAACGCAATGATAAGCATTTTCATTCCTGCAGTTTTGCTAAGTCGAATTTCATGCCATCTCTGGCAGCAATAACTGAAATTCCAGTTTCATCGGTCAATTTCTTCGCTAGCTCCCAGGGTTTAGCCCGCCACATGGTCATGCCAAAGTGAGTCAGTATAGCTATCTTGGGCTTTATTTCTTCAATTACTCTCTTAGCCTCAGGGAGAGATAGATGGTCAATGGGAGCTCCAGGGTTTAATCTAACCACATTGATAATCAATAAGTCGCCCTTATAGTAATGAGGTAACTCATCGAAATACCTGGTATCGGTAATCCATGAGAAGGTATATCGTGGTGTTCGGAAGATAAAGCCATAAGTTTCTACAGGATGCTTATGTCTGATTGGCGTCTCAAAGGAGATATCGTTGACTTTGCAACAACCGCACTCAGTCAAAATTTCTATCCTTTCGGGGTATGATTGCAAATAAGATAGAATAACAGGGTCTTGATTTAGGGCGTCGGCTGGGGCGAAAACTACGCCGCGCTTTTTCATGCCGCCATCAGTCATAGCTTCAATCATAATGTTGATATCGCCGCTGTGGTCTAAATGCTTATGAGCTAAGATGATGGCATCCAGATTAGAGGCATCGAGCTTTCTTTTAGTCGCTTGAACTATGCAGCCAGGACCAGGGTCAAGAAGTAGCTGAGTATTGCCAAAGCTAAGCCAGGCGCCACCAGAAGCGAGAAATTGGTGCATAACTACAAATCTAGCGCCAGCAGTGCCCAAGAAAGTTATCATATCGGGCAATCCGGACATTACTAAATTATAACAAGAAAATCTGTTAGAATATTCGCAGACTGTTTAATTGTCACCCTGAACGAAAGTGAAGGGTCTCAGATTCTTCGGAGTTTATCCTGAGCGGAGATTCTTCGCTACGCTCAGAATGACAAGAAGCGAAGGACTCAGAATGACAGGGAGAACGAAGGGCTCCCTCAGAATGACAAATGGTAGTGGCGGGGTTTATCCCCGCCTGACCTCTCGGTCTGGGACAAGCCCCGACCCTACAAGCAATATTGAAGGCACATGGCGGAACTGGAAATAGAGATTGCTAAACTAATAATGGAATGCCATGCCAAAACAGGAAAGTTGCTGACTATCGGCACCGTTGAGTCGGCTACTGGCGGCAGAATAGCTGATAGGATAACTAATGTGCCTGGCAGTTCTGACTATTTCAAAGGTTCTGTGGTAGCGTATAGCAATGAAGTGAAAACTAATGTCGTTGGGGTAAAAAAGGAGACTATAGAAAATTATGGCGCTGTTAGCTCGCAGATAGCTATAGAAATGGCTCAAGGTGGCAGGGAACTCTTGGATGTGGATATGTGCATTTCTGATACTGGAATTGCTGGACCTTCAGGTGGTAGCTCAGAAAAGTCTGTAGGACTATTTTATATTGGCTTAGCTAGTGAGCAGGAAAGCCTGAGTCAAAAGCATGTCTTTTCTGGTAACAGGGAAGAAAACAAGAAGGATGCTGCTGAGGCGGCGCTAGATATGTTGAAGCAACATTTGCTACACTGCATTAGCAAGTCGGAAGGAGGGAGAAATTCACCCTTACCTTAATCCTCTCCCATCAAGGGAGAGGAATTTAGTCGGAAATTTATGTGGGGGATACTATAAAAATGGCAACCTTTGAGGTAAACGAAATAAAATCACAAGCGAAAAACAATTTTACCGAGGCTTGGGTAGCCACAGCAAAGCTTATTCCGACTCACACCGAAATCTCTCTGGGAAAGAAAGGCAAGCCCCACCTTCTGCGGGAATTGGTGCAAAAATCTCGTGAAATCCTGCTAAATCTAGGCTTTGATGAAGCAGAGAATCTTACGATTTTACCCGACAGCGATGTTGTTAAGCAGTATGGTCCTGAAGCTCGAGTCATTCTCGATAGAGCTTTTTACCTGGCGGAGTTACCCCGTCCCGAAATAGGGCTGAGCGCGAAAAGAATAGCCCAGGTAGAGAAGATAGCGGGGGAAATTGACCTTGAAAAACTGCAGTATGTTTTAAGAAGTTACAAAAAGGGGGAAATTGAGGCAGATAACCTTATCGAGGAGCTTATGGTCAGAGTGAGCATCGCTGATTATCAAGCTACGGAGCTTTTGAATCAGGTTTTTCCTGAACTTTATAAGTTGCGGCCCTTGCCTTCCGATAAAACTCTAAGAAGTCACATGACAGGTACATGGTTTCACACTTTAGCAGCGCTGCAAGATAAGTCTGGTTTCCCCCTTGCCTTATTCTCCGTGGGACCTCGGTATCGCAATGAGCAAAGGGAGGATGCCCACCACTTACGAGTTCATCATTCAGCATCAATCGTCATAATGGACCCCGAGATGTCGCTGGACGCGGGAAGGGAAATAACCAAAGAAATCCTAAAGCAGTACAGCTTTTCCGATATTAAATTTGAGACGAAGATGGCCACATCCAAGTATTATGCTCCGGGACAAGAGCAAGAGGTTTTCATTAATTATAAAGGGGGTTGGCTCGAAATAGCCGACATCGGAATGTATTCACCTGTAGCCTTAGCAAACTTTGACATTAAATATCCGGTATTTAACGCTGGATTTGGAATTGAGCGACTGGCGATGCTTCTCTATGAAATAGATGATGTCAGAAAAGTAGCATATCCCCAGTTTTCCGTAGTTGAGTATTCTGATGAAGAGATAGCCGAGTCTATTATCTATATATCAAGTCCTAAAACTGCTAGAGGGAAGAAAGTAGCCAGGGCAATCGAGGAGACAGCTCGAAAATATAAAGATGAAATTGCCCCCTGTGAATTTTTAGCATGGGAAGATAACTCAATTCAGGTGAAAGTTACCGAGAAGGAAGCGGGCAAGAGGCTAATCGGTCCCGCGGGATTTAACGAGATTTGTGTCGCCAATGGCGCTATTTACAGCGATATTGTGCCTTCAGGAACATATACGGGAATAAACTATATGCGTGCCATAGCCATGGGAGCGGCAGCTTTGATAGAAAGCAGCAAGGACAATTTAACTTATCAGGTAAAAATGATAAAGCACCTTTCTGACCTCAATTTGCAAATTCCGGAAGCTATTCGGAAGCATATAGAAGGGCAGCAAAAAAAGATTGGGGTTAGTGGCGCTGTATTTGTGGCTATAGAGTCACAACCAATAAAAGGGTGTTAACTCTCCTTTGTCACCCTGAGCGAGATTCTTCACTACGCTCAGAATGACAGGGAGAGTGAAGGGCTCAGAATAACAGTGGGCAAGGAATTTTGAACTAGGGGGAACCGTTGCAAAAGGGGAAATATGGCGAAACAAGCAGAGAATAAATCATTACAAAGACTCGCTAACTTGCACAGGCAGCATAAGGACCTGATAAATCTCATGCCTCTGCAAACAGGAGGCATGCTCACTGAGGCTGCCAGGAAAGCCTTAGTGGAGTTTGGAGATGGTTATTCTATATGCGATTTTTGCCTTGGCAGCTTGTCCGATATAACAAATCCTCCTGTTAGAGAGTTTGTGCATGAGCTTTTGCCGGAATTTCTGGGCTGCGAAGTCGCTACTTTAACCTATGGAGCCAGAGATGGGATATTTATGGTGATGCATTCCATGGCAAAGCCAGGAGATTCGATTATTGTTGATGGTAACAGGCATTACACCACGATTGTCGCCGCTGAAAGGGTGGGGTTAAATGCAATCGAAGTGCCTTCCTCTGGATATCCAGAGTTCAGGATTGATGTTAACGACTACATACCATTTATAGAAAGGCACAAACCTAAATTGATTCTATTAACCTATCCTGATGGCAATTATGGAAATATTTCTGATGCTGGAAGGCTAGGGGAATTTGCCCAAGAATATGATGTTCCTTATATAGTTAATGGGGCATATGCTGTGGGCAGAATGCCAGTAAGCATGGAAGAGCTAGGGGCGGATTTCATTGTTGGCAGCGGGCACAAAAGCATGGCCTCTGCTGGACCTTGCGGGGTATTGGGAATGAAAAAGAAATGGGAAGAAATCGTGCTGAGGAAATCCAAGGCATACGGCAATAAAGAGATTGAATCTCTGGGCTGCACCTTGAGGGGAACTCCACTGGTAACACTCATGGCTTCATTTCCTTGCGTGAAAGAAAGAGTTAATCATTGGGATGAGCAAGTATCAAAAGCACAATGGCTCTCCAGCGAACTTGAGAAACTGGGATTTAAGCAAGTAGGAGAAAAGCCACATCGACATGACCTGCTGCACTTTGAGACTCCGACGCTCTATGATATTTCCAAGCATGTCAGGGAGCGGGGATATTTTCTCTACAAGGAACTTAAAGAGAGAGGAATTTGGGGACCTCAGCCAGGTTTAACAAAGGCCTTTAAGCTCTCCACCTTCGCCGCCGATAAGGAGCAATTGGGTTTTGTCATAGATTCCTTTAGGACTATTCTAGCTAAATATAGTTGAGATAAACATATGTGATGGAGGACCTCCAAATTTTTATTAATCCCAGATAATGCACGAGGTATCTGAATCATTGCAAAAATGACACGAAAATGAAGCTAAATGCATAATTTGGGTTAATGATACATGCGACGCATCTATTCCTCTATAATGTATTCGCAATGCGGTTATGCACGAGTTAGGCACCATAATGTTGGAGGGTTTTTATGAAGTCATGGACAAAAGAAACAGCTTTAAGTGAATTAGAAACACTCGTTAAAGAAATCGATAACTTTTCTAGACAGCGCAGATTTTCCACAGATCATACCCGTTGGATTGTCAAAACCCTTACATTTTTGGAAGAGGTCTTTGGCAGAGAGTCGCGCTATTATCTGACTTTTGCTTCACTCTCGTGGCAGGAAACAGGCACTTTTTTAGTATCTATCCCAAATCCGGAAGGTGATGAAGAATGGGGTGCCCCCATTTTTAGTACCACCTACAATGAGAGACTTCCTGCTTTCTCCACTGGTTGCTTAACCCCTTCCACCTGGTTTCCCTCGTAGTATCTTCTGGCGAACTCTGCAGGTGTCAGATAGCCCAATGCACTGTGTGGTCTGTAGTTATTGTACTCCTGTCTAAAAGCCCCCGCAATAATCTGCGCCTCTTTACCATTCCTGAAGATCTCTCGGTTCAGGCATTCACCTCTCAGCTTATCGTTAAAACTCTCAATATAGCCATTCTCCCAGGGGCTGCCCGGCTCTATGAATAAAGTTGAGCAGCCAGCCTCCTTTAACCACTGGCAAAAACCGCGAGCTCGTATTGGAAGAGACTTAATGTTGACGGCTGGGCTATGAGTTTGATACTATGACTAAGAAGCTCAAGCTTACAGAGTTGCTTATATTATGAAGATAAGTAAAGTAACTAGGTGGATTTTAACCATTGGCATTCTGGCGATTCTCCTCATCAGCCTGGGCGTTATGTATTCCCGCCAGAAGGCAGAGCAAAGTGAGCTAACCACTAGCATAACACAGGCACAGCAGGATTTTCACAAATACAGCACGCAGAAAAAAGATTTGGAAGCAAGTCTCAGTAAGGCTAAGTCTCGCATTGCCGCTGATGAGGACGAGTTTCGTAAACCCACCGAATCGATAGAAATCAATGCTGCTTTGTTTGAAGCTGCCGAGGATACCAATGTGACTATAACCAGGCTTAGCTCCTCAATCCCTGCTGAGAAAGAGTTGAATGGCATTACTTTTCAGGTTTTTTCCATTACTGTCACTGCTGAAGGCTCGGTAGTGCCAGCATTGCTTAATTTCAGCAAGAAGATAAGCAAGGAATTCTCAACCTCCACTATAGAATCGGTCAGGATAAATGTTCCTGAAGCAGAAGGAGGTGGAGAAAAGCCAACGATTACTCTGAGTTTGAAGATTTATGCTTATGAAAGTGAATAAAGATGGCTAAAGAAGCGACTACCATTTATATAGACGACTCGGCTATCTCGGTGCTGGTAGCCAGAGGCAGGAAAGCACAGAAATGGGCAAAAGTGTCTCTGGAGCCGGGACTGGTTAAGAATGGGGTCATCCTAAAGGAGGATGCTGTAGCTAGCAATGTCAGAGAGCTGTGGCAAACTCAAAGAATAGGAGCAGGACGAGTAATCGCTGGCATCAGCGGCATCAATTGCTTTTACAGGTTACTCACACTTCCTGAACTACCCAAGAATATATTGCCTGAGGCAGTGAAGAGGGAGGCAGGCAGAGTTCTAGGGGTCCCCCTGGAGCAACTTTATCTCTCGTGGCAAACCCTCCCCTCTCTAAAGGGAGAAACCCTGATATATCTGGCAGCTTCACCAAAGAATTCCGTGGATGCCCTAATCTCAACATTGCGCAAGGCAGGATTGAATCCTTATCTTATGGATTTAAAGCCTCTAGCTTTAGCCAGGACTATTACTGAGCCTAGGGCTATTATCATTAACCTCCAGCCCACCAGCTTCGACATCATAGTTATGATAGAGGGAATTCCCCAGGTGGCACGCAGTCTGCCTCTAGCTCAGGAAGCCTTGCCGGAGAAAAAGATGTCCCACCTCAAAGAGGAGCTCGATAGAACTATCACTTTCTATAACTCCAGTCATAGGGATAGGCCTATTGAGGCTACTGTTCCTTTGCTAGTATGTGGGGAGCTTGCTGAGCAGCAAGATGCCTGGGAGCTTCTAACAGGGATGCAGGAGCGCCCCGTCCAGGTATCGCCCTCCCCTATGGAGATGGCTGAAGGCTTCTCGGCAAGTCAATATATGACCAATATCGGACTGGCTCTCAAAGAGTTGACTCCGGAGAAAGGAGCTGCTTATTCTCTGGTCGATTTCAACATCCTTCCTGAGACTTATCGCCCCAAGCCCCACCCTATATCTGAAGTCCTCTTTGTGCCAGTTATCATAGCTGGCATTGTTTTAGTGGCTCTTGGCGCTTTCTTTAACATCACGACCTCAGATCATACTACTGCACTGCGAAACGAGCTGGCAAGCATAAATCAGATGGCAATTTCCCAGCATGTTCGAGCCAGCGATATAATCGTTCTAAACAAGGAAGCTTCTTCGCTGGGGGAAACCGCTGCTGCCTTTGATATTACACTTGGCGACTTTACTGCTGGTAGAGATGAAGTCAATGACGATTTAGCAGTGGTAAATAGTTGCCTGCCCGGAGCGGTATATTTGGAGAGCGTAACTCATAACGGCAATATCATTAGAGTGACAGGCTTAGCTTCCGGTGAACGCCCTGTCTTTAGCTATGCTGAGAAGTTGAGAGCAACTCGCAGATTTGCTCTTGTGGTTATCACCGATATGCACCAGGAAGAGCACAAGATGAACTTCACTTTAACGCTCACCAAATAAGATAATTACTCAATATCCTGTGGACCTAAAGCTTTGAAATCCCTAAATACAAAATCCGAGACGAGGTAAAAATGCAAGGCAAAAATTAAAACTTTGAATTTTGATTTGTCATTTTGACTTTTTATCTTTGATTTCTAGAAGGCTTACGATTTAGAATTTAAGGGATGCCTGGTACCAAAATACCCCCATTACCAGGACTAAAAAACTATTGCATCATGGCATTTATCAATGTTTTTATGTTAATATGAAATGCCATGGGAAATATCATTGATTTACTTCGTCTGGCTAGTGAAAGAAATGCCTCCGACTTGCACCTGTCGGTTGGTTCTCCGCCCATGCTGCGCATAAACGGCTCCCTCGGGCCCACAAACAGAATGCTACCACTGTCCCCTGAGGAAATAAGCGAAGCCTTTGTTCAGCTAACTACAGCGGAGCAGAGGGATGAATTCCAGCACAGCTTAGAGCTTGATTTCGGCTATACCCTCCCAGGCACGGGGAGACTTCGCTGCAATGTTGCCCAACAGAGAGGAGCTATCAGTTTTGCCATTCGTCTCTTGCCACTGGAGATTCCTACTATAGGTGAACTGGAGTTGCCTCAAGTATGCCAGGACCTGATATTAAGACCCCGGGGATTGGTGATAGTCTCAGGACCTACGGGAAGCGGCAAAACTACCACCCTGGCAGCCATGATTCAGCACATCAATACCAACAGAACCTGCCATGTGGTTACCATTGAAGACCCGGTGGAATATAATCACCCTAACATCAACTCAGCCATTACCCAGAGGGAGCTGGGCACAGATACTTTATCCTTTGCCCAAGCCTTGAAACATGTATTGAGGCAAGACCCAGATGTCATCCTCGTTGGCGAGATGAGGGATTTGGACACCGCCGCTGCTGTGCTTACTGTGGCAGAAACAGGACATCTGGTGCTCACCACAGGTCATGCTCCCAGTGCGGCTCAGGCTATGGAAAGGGTTATAGACTTATTTCCCCCAGAGCAGAGGTATCTCGCCCAGGCAAGATTAGCCTCCCTGCTTATCGGCGTCCTGTGTCAGACCCTGATACCGCGGGCTGATGGCTCGGGAAGGATAGCCGCTGTGGAGATTATGCTCGGCTCTCCAGCGGTGAGAAACCTCATCCGAGAAGGCAAAATTTATCAACTCCCTAACATCATCCGCACCAACAATCAAGAGGGGATGCTCACGCTGGACCAATCATTAGTTAGCCTTTACCTTAGAGGCACCATTACGGGTGAGAGCTTGGTCAGGTTCTGCCATGACAAAGATGCGATAGAGGATATGATTAGCAACGTGCCCATCCCTTGCCAGATAAGCTCACAACACAGCCACTCGGCTTAGATTCTGTATGGAGGGAAAACCGCTAGCAGCGTGTTTTACCCCAGCTCTGCCCCATTAGACTAAAGTTCCCCCTGGGTTTTGTAGCTAAGTTGTAGCTAATTCGGTGGCAAAATGTAGCCCGTAATAATGGACTGAAGCGCTGTTGAAACTCTGTGATAATGTCCTCTATAGAACTCGATAGAAATGTCCTCTTTC
>CAZPDE010000040.1:0-10477 GCA_964585315.1 uncultured Dehalococcoidales bacterium
CATCGCCACACAGTTTATCCATGAATTCCCCAATCCAGCCCTCAGCTTCAACACCGGTTACAGATAGGCCGAATTCAGAAACTTCCTGTCCCAATCCTACTCTCATCGCCTCACCCAACCTCATCTCACCCTGGCTACCTTCCCTCTGCAAGAAAGCGATAGCTCTTTCAATTTCCTCAGTTCTAAGCTCTACCCACTGCCCACGGATTTTAACCAATGGCATCTTGAGATTGGCAAGTTTCTCAAACTCTTCCAATGATAGGGACTCGTCACCGAGGGCAATTTCCCAATCGTAAGCCACGATGGCGTCCATACTCAAAAGCCCGGAGCCCAACTTTTCAGTTTCTGCCTTCGGTCTCAAATTAAGCTTGGCACTAAGGCGCTTTGCTGGCTTCTGCCACCAAGCTGGGAGTAGGACGCCAAATCCGCTCTGTTCTAGAAGGGGGGCATATTGACGCAGAAAAGTATATGCATCCTCCGTGTTCAATTTTACTTCTACCGGGCACGCTGTTTTGAGGCTTTCCTCAACCGCGGGGAAGATTCTCGAAGCTTTACCTAAATCAGCAAGTAGTCGCTCTTGCGGATTTTCGAATCTATGCTTTAGGAAAGTAATGACGCCCGACCTTGTTCGCCAGACCTTCTCTGCCGGAATGAGCAGGCTAGGGTCTTCACTAGCTTGAAGCTGGAAACTCACTTTCCATTCCTGGCTCTTATCTTTTGGTGGGTCAAGCCGGAAACAAGTATGAAGCGGCGTGTCCCCGTCCACAGGTTGAATCTGGCTGAGCCAGGATTCTATTTCCTCAGAAAAAGACTTTAGTTCTTTAGCAGATGCTTCAAGCCGAGAATGCTGAGATGAAAGAGCCTGCAGCCATTGCTGCGGCAAGGAAATCTTTCTACTTTTGGAACCAGGGAAAAGGGAAGGTGTTGAAGAGAGGCTTCTGCGGACAAAAGCATCGATAGTTTCATCAAGAAAACTTAGGATAAGAACTGAGGGTGATACATTTCCTTGAGCTGGTTGCTGAATTGCCCTGCAGCATGGAGGCATGGAGTTTGATAGCAGTTGGACTCGTCCCCGATCTTCTCCTTCAATGATTGCTTCCCAAACGGCTTGAAAACATGTGCTGTTACCTTGCTTATCTTCTGTAATCGTGGGCACGAAACATTGTCGGGTAATCAGCTCGATTGATAACTTAGCCGCTTCAATCCAAAAACATAAAGAGCTGCCAAAAATGACCCCTTGTGGAGGTTGGCTGGGTAGAGAGAGCAGAAAATCCAGTGCAATATCCGGAGCTAAAGCTAGGGTGGCAACCTCCCAAGGCGCTAGCTTGATTTCTTCGCCAGCCTCACTCTCTTTTCCATAAATTAGTTTGGAGGACGGTATTGGTCTGCTTGAAGTAGATGGCAAAAGCACTGTCAAATTTGCTGGGCTCGCACTTTCCCCAATTAGTAGGGACGGGCCTAAAGACCCATCCTCAGAAAGATTACTAGCCAGTTCCCTGAGCAAATCGTAGGTCACTGCAAAGGGGTGGATAAGCAATTTCTTGGAGTGCCTTTTTCGGCGTCTAGCAACAGTAGCTAGTAATGTTGAAGACTCCGCCCAGAGGTGGAGTTTGCCAGATATATCCCAGAAGGAATGTAGGGCTATCATCGTCTTTTGATTGTTTCGCTTCTGTAAAGATAGCTATTGTGAAAAACTTGGCTCCCTTATATTTAACCACACTCATTTTACACCAATGTTGCAATATCTTTAAGTCGGTTATTATAGAAGAGGAAAAGGGGGTTGACATAGCGCTATTCAGATTGTCGGATGCTGCTCCAGAAGGGCTTATTCAGGGAGCTATGTAGCCAGCCAGGAGTAATGATAGTCGATTGCAAAATTCCTTATAATTCCCCTTCATCCTTCGGCAGGCTCTTAATCTTCTGATCGTAGGGGCGAGGAAAACAAATGAAGAGAGAGGAATTTTATACGAGATTATGCGGTTAACTAGAAAACATCATTACTGCTATTTCAAATTACACAATTCGCTATTGACAAATTAAAGCCGCCTGTGTAAAATTGCCGTGTTAAAAATTAAATAAGGGAAAGGCTGAGAACAGGACTAGTACAGCTTAAGGCGGGGTTCAGAGAGTCGGGTAAGGTGTGAGCCGATACTTGCGCGAAGTTGGAATGGACCTGGGAGCTGCAAGCCGAAAGACCAGAAAGTTGAGTAGGCTTTGTCGGAGGGGCACCGTTAAAAGCCCAGGGTATCGAGGTAAAAGGGGAGATTTGCTTCTGTGCTTGGAAAAGAGATGGTCAAGAGCCTCCTCCCTTAAATTTGAGGACTGACTAAAAAGGGTGGCACCGCGAAGGTTAAGCCTCTCGCCCCTTGGGCGAGAGGCTTTTTTGTTATCGCTGTAGTAATAATGTATTACCCTACTTTAGAGGAAGTCCGCCAACTGAAGGAATATGGCAATCTAGCGCCAATTTACCGTGAGGTTAATGCTGACTTAGAAACGCCAGTATCTGCTTACCTCAAGATAGCTCGCGGCAACTACTCTTTCCTTTTAGAGAGCGTTGAGGGTGGGGAGCGATTGGCTCGCTATAGCTTCATTGGCACCGAGCCCTCCCTGGTACTGACGACAGGGAATGAGAACCCTGTTGACCCATTGCACCTGGTGGAAAAGGAGTTTAGTCGATTTCATCCTGTGCCGATTGCCGACTTGCCCAGATTCCATGGTGGTATGGTTGGTTATCTGAGCTATGAAGTTGCTCGCTACTTTGAAAAACTGCCCTCGCCTGACCATGACCCTTTAGGACTCCCTGAATCTATACTGATGTTGGCTGATACCCTCCTTGTTTTCGACCACCTTACCCATAAAATTAAGATTATCTCCCATGCCCACCTGGATGGGGATATTGAGGCAGCATATCAGAAAGCAACTGACAAGATTGATGACCTGGCGGATAGGCTGGGGCAACCGATTCGACCGACAGCTGATAGCTCTCAACTGACAGCTATCAGTGATGTGTCATCGAACCTTTCTCAAGCAGAATTTGAAGCTGGGGTATCCCAAGCCAAGGAGCATATTTACGCTGGCGATGTAATCCAGGTTGTCTTGTCACAACGGCTAGCCAGACCCACCTGTGCCACCCCCTTCGCTATATACCGGGCGCTGCGCTCTATCAACCCCTCCCCCTATATGTACTACCTCCACTTGGGTGACTTTTACATTGTGGGCGCTTCACCTGAGCTTTTGGTGCGGGTGGAGGATGGCGTAGTATCTAATCACCCCATTGCTGGCACTCGCCCTCGGAGCAAGGATGCCGCTGAAGACCTGGCTTTAGAAGAGGAACTTAGGAATGATGAGAAGGAGCGGGCTGAACATATTATGCTTGTTGACCTGGGGCGCAATGACATCGGGAGAATTAGCGAGCCAGGCACAGTTGAGGTAACCCAGCTTATGGATGTGGAACGTTATTCCCATGTTATGCATTTGGTATCCCATGTTCAAGGCAGGCTAAGAGCGGGGCTTTCCCAGTTCGATGCTCTGCGTGCCTGCTTCCCTGCGGGCACTGTTTCTGGCGCACCCAAGATTCGAGCTATGGAGATTATCGCTGAACTGGAGAGAGAAAAACGAGGACCTTATGCCGGCGCAGTAGGCTACTTCGACTTCTCAGGAAATCTGGATACTGCCATTACCATTCGCACCATCGTTATCAAGGATAACATCGCCTATATTCAGGCCGGAGGTGGGATTGTCGCTGATAGTATTCCCGAGCGTGAATACCAAGAAAGCTTGAGCAAAGCCCAGGCGCTGCTTACTGCTATCGACCAGGCGGAGGCTGGCCAATATGCTTTTGCTAATAGATAACTATGATAGTTTTGCCTATAACCTCTTCCAGTACTTAAGTGAACTGGGCGAAGAGGTATGGGTAGCCCGTAATGATAAAGTAAGCATGAATGAAATTGAGATGAAGTCTCCTCAGCATATTGTCATCTCCCCTGGTCCAGGCGCTCCGGAGCAAGCTGGCATCTCTAATGAGGTTATCTGCCACTTTGGCAGCCGCATTCCAATACTTGGGGTTTGCCTGGGACACCAATGCGTCGGATATAGCTACGGAGCTAAGGTTGACCGTGCTAGCGAAATCAAGCATGGTAAATCATCGCTTATTTACCACGACGGCAAGGGGCTTTTTGAGGGATTACCCAATCCTTTCTCTGCCATCCGCTACCATTCTTTAGCAGTAATGCCTGACGAATTGCCCCGTTGCCTTGAGGTTACTGCATGGACATCGGAAAACATGATTATGGGACTACGCCATCGCCAATTTCCCGTAGAAGGGGTTCAATTTCACCCCGAATCGATTATGACCGATGTGGGAAAGGATATTTTGAGAAACTTTCTTTTTTCGAACTATGACCTCTGCATAAGGGGGTAGGCATATGGGGACAGTACTACTGATTTGCGGCTATTTATACATCACAATAGCAGTAATAGTTGGCATAACCATATTAAGAAGAATCATTAAAAAAGAGGGACTTACTGCTAGAGATGAGGCTCTCCCTGTAATCATAGTCGGAATAGGCTTCCTCTATATTATTGCATTAGCCTTCCATTACTCAGAAGAAATAGGGCTATCCGATAGGATGCAAATATTACTTATGTTTGGCCTGGTTGCGATTACAGGTTTCTATGCCCTATCAACAGCTAAGATGGCTGACGAGATGAAGGAACAGAAGTATGACTCTGTCCGACCTATAATAGATATTGAGCGTATTGAACTACACACTATAGAGCAAACACGAGAAGCATATGGAGATTACTCTAAAGGATTGACGTGCGTACTTCGCAATATAGGGGTTGGGCCAGCACAAGATGTGTATTCATTTATCCAGACTGATAGAGAGCGCCATTTGCACCCTTTTGGTGCTCTAGCAAAAAATGGAGAGACAGGCAAGTTGCTCTTATCTCTAGAGCAAAGAAATGGCTGCAATGTCTTAGTAGCATATTACAGAGATGTATATAATAGATACTTCGAGTCAAGTCGCGACGTAAAAAATGGTGTAGTGCAGTTAGGCCCATTGGAAATTCGCAAGCTATCTACTGATGAGTATGACGAAGTAATGAAGAAGCTAGAAACACCTTCATTAAGTGGGAGTAAAAAGCGATGATCCGTGAAGCTATCGACAGCCTTATCTGTGGCAATTCCCTGAATATGGAGGACTCTGCTAGCGTAATGCAGGAGATAATGAGCGGCAAGGCAACGCCAGCTCAGTTTGCCGCATTTGTCACTGCACTGCGTATTAAAGGGGAGACAGTGGATGAGATTGCTGGGCTAGCAAGCGTAATGCGAGCTAAGGCAATACCTGTCTTAGCTACACCGCCAGTAATCGATACCTGCGGCACCGGTGGTGATAGCTCCTTCACCTTTAATATCTCCACTGGGGCTGCCTTTGTCGTTGCTGGCGCGGGACTCAAAGTAGCCAAGCACGGTAATCGAGCAATGTCTAGCCACTGCGGCAGCGCCGATGTCCTTGAGGCATTGGGGGTAAGAATTGACCTTGGAGCTGAGGCAGTAGCTCAATGCCTGGAGATAGTGGGCGTTGGCTTTATGTTTGCCCCCACCTTCCACCCAGCAATGAAATATGCCGCTGCGCCTCGCCGTGAAATTGGGATCCGCACCGTGTTTAACATCCTGGGACCTCTCACTAATCCAGCCAAAGCCGAGTTCCAGGTTATTGGCGTTCCCTCCAAGGAATTGGGGGAGAAAATTGCCTCTGTCCTCCAGCGTTTAGGCACAAAGCATTCCTTGGTTGTGCATGGCATAGATGGCATGGATGAAATCTCCATCAGCCAAGAGTCGCTAGTGTGGGATGTTAACCAAGATAGAGTATTGCCACCTCATAAAGTTTCCCCTGAAGATTTTGGGTTTGCCAGAGCGAACATAGTAGAGATTAGAGGAGGAACAGCGAAGCAAAATAGTGAGATACTGCGCAGCATATTGAGCGGAGAGGCGGGGGCGAGACGGAATATAATTGTTATGAATGCCGCGGCAGCGTTGGTTGCTGGCAACCGAGCATCAAATCTTAAAGAAGGTGTTCATATTGCTAAGGAGGTAATTGACAGCGGAAAGGCTCAGGACAAACTTGATGATCTAATCAAGCTCAGCCAGAGCCTCAATAAGGAGTAGTCAGCATTCAGCATTTAGCTAATAGCTGATGGCTGAAAGCTGATAGCTGGAAAAGGAAATGCTAGATAAGATTATCGCCTCAAAAAAAGAAGAGGTCGAGCAAAGGAAGAAGACGCTACCATTAAGCCGTCTAAAGGAGCGTATTGCCCAACGGAAGCCACCGATTGACTTCGCTTCTGCACTCAAAGGCAATCACATCCGATTGATTGCCGAAATAAAGCAGGCTTCCCCTTCACGAGGGATTCTAAGCCCCAACCTTAACCCCACCGAGTTAGCCAAGACCTATGCTGAAGGTGGCGCTGCTGCCATCTCAGTGTTAACTGAAGCAAACTATTTCGAGGGCAGCATTGAGCATCTGGCAGCGGTTAGAGAGGCAGTTGAGCTTCCGCTGCTGAGGAAGGATTTCATTTTTGACCCGTATCAGCTATATGAGTCTTGCGCTTATAGCGCCGATGCCTTATTGCTGATAGCAGCTATTTTGAGCCAAAAGCAGCTTGATGAGCTCCTTACACTGAGCCATAGCCTCGGTTTAAAATGCCTGGTTGAAGTTCACAATGAAGGCGAGGTAGAAAGTGCGCTTCTCAGCGGGGCGGAAATCATCGGAATTAATAATCGAGACCTCAGCACTTTTATCATTGACATCAATACAACCCGCCGATTGCGAGCCCTCATCCCACAACAACGGATTGTGGTCAGCGAGAGCGGCATCAAGAGCCGGGAGGATGTCGAAAAGCTTAAGGACTGGGAAATTAACGCCATGCTTGTTGGCGAAGCTCTGGTTACTGCTAACGATATTCCAACCAAGATGAAAGAGTTATTACTATGACGCACATAAAGATTTGCGGAATTCAAGAAGAGGTTCATGCTCTGGCAGCGGTTGAAGCTGGCGCTGACTTTATTGGATTGGTCTTTGTTCCCAGTCGACGGCAGGTAGCGCCCACTAAGGCATATCAGATAACCAGCGTCATAAAGAAAGAAACCAATTTAGTAAAGGTGGTCGGTGTCTTTGTCAATATGCCTGCCACTGAGGTGAATAAGATTGCCGATTTTTGTGCTTTAGATTGGGTTCAGCTAAGTGGCAATGAGTCCTGGGAATATTGTCATAACATCGTCAGGCCGATTATCAAAGCAATTCGGGTAGGACGGCAATCCCCTGAAGAGCTCTGCGCTGAGCTGTCCGCTGGAGGCAAGTTACTCTCTACACAAAGATTCATCACTCTCCTCGATTCCCAGGTTGAAGGCAAATATGGTGGGACAGGATTGACTTTTAACTGGAAATTAGCTTGGCAGGTAGCACAAAGATTCCCAGTGATTATCGCTGGTGGTCTTGACTCAAAGAATGTAGCTGAGGCAATTGAGATAGTGTCCCCTTGGGGAGTAGATGTCTCCTCCGGAGTAGAGGCGGGAGGAGTTAAGGATATAGCTAAGGCCAGAGCATTTATTGAAGCGGTAAGGCGGGCTGACGCTTCCCATGTCAGCTACGAGGCGAAGCGAGGCAATCTGGATGATGACAAAAGAAAGGAATGATGGATATCAAAGATAAGCAGCTACCTGATTCAAGTGGCTATTTTGAGCAATTTGGCGGCAGGTTTGCACCAGAAACGCTTATACCAGCCCTGGATGAATTGGAGATAGCTTATAGAGAAGCAAAGTATGACCCATCCTTTTGGGCTGAGTTCGATTCCTTATCCCATGACTACTCAGGAAGGCCAACACCACTTTACTTTGCTGAAAGGCTCACCGAGCGCTGCGGAGGGGGCCAAATTTTCCTTAAAAGGGAGGATTTAGCTCACACCGGCGCCCATAAGATAAACAATGCCTTAGGGCAGGGTCTTCTTGCTAGAAGAATGGGAAAGCGAAGAATCATTGCTGAGACTGGAGCTGGGCAGCACGGGGTAGCTGCCGCTACTATATGCGCCAAGCTGGGGTTGAATTGCATCGTCTATATGGGAGAAGAGGATATAAGTCGCCAGGCATTTAATGTCTTCCGTATGAAGCTGCTAGGTGCAGAGGTGCGTCCGGTTTCCTCAGGCACTAGAACCCTAAAGGATGCTATCAATGAAGCGATAAGAGATTGGGTAACCAATGTGAGAGATACTTACTATCTACTGGGCTCAGTGGTAGGTCCTCATCCCTACCCCACAATGGTGCGTGATTTTCAGTCAATCATAGGCAAGGAAACTAAGCAACAGATTTTAGAAAAATGCGGTCGCTTACCTGATTATATAATTGCCTGTGTCGGTGGTGGGAGCAACGCTATTGGAATCTTTCACCCCTTTGTGGATGATAAGGATGTTAAATTCATTGGGGTAGAAGCGGCAGGAAGAGGAATCAAGACCTTACAACACGCTGCCTCCCTAGTTGCAGGAAAAGTAGGAGTGCTTCATGGGTCAAAATCCTATGTTCTCCAAGATGATGCTGGGCAGATTCGCGAGACGCACAGCATCGCTCCTGGGCTGGACTACCCTGGTGTAGGGCCCGAGCATAGCTACTATAAAGCCGTGGGGAGGGCTACCTATGTTGCTGTGGACGATAATGCGGCGCTAGAGGCTTTTCAGCTCCTCTCTCAGACCGAGGGCATTATTCCGGCGCTTGAGCCAGCGCACGCTATATCCTACGCTGCCAAAATGGCGAGCTCTTTGGACAGGCAACAAATTATCGTTGTTAACCTTTCTGGTCGAGGTGATAAAGATATCGACATTGTAGCTAGGGCGTTAGGAGTAAAATTATGAGCCGCATCGCCTCTGTTTTTGCCAAGCCCAGTCATACAGCCTTTATTCCTTACATCACCGTAGGTTATCCTAGCATTGAAGCCACCTTGAGAGTGGTCCCTCTTCTTGCCGAAAGCGGATGTGATTTGGTAGAACTGGGGATTCCCTTCTCTGACCCTATAGCAGATGGCGTGACAATACAGAAATCAAGCTTCCGTGCCTTACAAAATGGGGTTACTCCAAAAGTTTGCCTCGAGGTAGCCAGGGAGTTGAGTCAAAAAATCGAAATCCCCCTAGTATTTATGGGCTATTTCAATCCAATTTTTAACTATGGCCTTGAGGAATTTTGCGATGCTTGCGCTAACTCTGGAATTGACGGCCTGATTATTCCCGACCTTCCTCCAGAGGAAGGCTCGGAGTTAGAGCTTATCACACAAAATCATGGGCTTGACCTCATCTACCTCTTGACCCCTGCCAGCACCAAAGAGCGTATTCAGCTCGTAGCCCAGAAATCTCGTGGCTTCATATATCTGGTTTCCGTAACTGGAGTCACGGGAGCCAGAGATAATTTGCCCCCAGACCTAGGGGCATTTGTGACCAGGGTGCGAAAAGTCATTGCGGTGAGCCGAGCCCCTGAGCCCTTCGCTTCTTGTCATTCTGAGCGAAGCGAAGAATCTCACAGCGCTCAGGGTAAGCTCCGCGAAGGGGAAGCAAAGCAATCTCAGCCCCTTTGTCTCGGGTTTGGAATATCCACCCCACAGCAAGCCAGGCAAATAGGAAGAATAGCTGACGGAGTAATTATAGGCAGTCGCATTATTCAGCTTATGGATGAAGACAAATCTTTAAGCCGAGTCCAAGATTTCGCAAGACAATTGAGAGAGGCCCTTGATAGTTAATAAATACGAAATCCTAAGCTCTAAATACGAAGAAATTCTAAGCACGAAATTCGAAATACTAAAGGAAAGTCAAAAAGCAAAAATCAAGATGCAAAATGACAGAGCAAAAGTTAAAAATCACTTTTTAAAGCCTTTTTACATTTTTAATTTTAATTTTAATTTTTTATCTTTGATTTTTGGTATTTGTTAGGATTTGTTTAGGGTTTAGAAATTCGAATTTAGGATTTCCTTGAAGGAGGTTTGAATATGCTCACTATACTATAGACCTGGCGCTGCTAGTCGGCGCCAAAATACAAAGCCTAGAAACACCCAAAATAACAAAACAAGGAGATGTTAAATGAAAACTAAAAAGACGCTGAAGTTTGTAGAATCGATAGCCATAGTAATAATGGCGATAATGTTGCTAGCGGTCAGCGGGTGTGGAAAAACGACGCCAGCCACGGGCGAAACCACAAAGTTGACCTTTGCCCACTTCCCACCCGCGCCTACTTTCCCTTGTGTGTCGATGGAGGACTGGGTAGATAAGGTAGAGAGTCGCACTAATGGCAAGGTTGAAATCGAGACCTTCCCTGGCGGAACCTTGCTCACCGCCCCAGCCATGTTCGACGGAGTGAACGCTGGTGTGGCTGATATAGGCTGTTCTTGCCTCTCCTACGAGCCAGGTCGTTTCTCTCTGATGCTTGGCATGGAGAACCCCG
>CAZPDE010000041.1:0-10345 GCA_964585315.1 uncultured Dehalococcoidales bacterium
TAATCTACAATCTTCACGAAAGGAGGAGACAGCATCGACATAGAACCACCAGAGGTCATTTCTAATGAGTCTTGACACCAGCCATAGACGATTTTGTAATTAGAAGGATAAGGTGATAGAATGATAATCGAAGCGAGGCCAATAGACATGGTTGGAAGTGTTCATTTGGATGTAGGGCTACAGCCTATTGAGTATAGATTTTCCCCCGCTAATCCTTCAGGACGACAAGGTGCGTTGCTCCCCATTTCCTTTACTTCCTTCAGCGAGCGCAAAAGCGCCTTTTTGCATAATCTAGCAAGCCCGAGCGGAAAGACAAAGCACAAGCGTTATGCAGGTGCCCCAATAAGATACGCAGGGGGGGAAGCATTGTCGTTGGTCTAGTTGTTGAATTGATACCTGATAATATCGAAAGAATAGTATCACCATCGATGCTTTTGGTGCGATGAATGGAATAGGTGACCTACTCGCCGACTGTATTAATGCTTTTCCGTCTGACTTTAGAGCATATCAGCGTAATAAGCCTGCGGCCAAAGAACGCCTTCGCAGACACATGAGGAAATTGGCGGATTTATTACAGGGCAAGCGGAGACTTCGCGCATTCTTGAATAAATCTCTCTTTAATGGTGGCGAGGTCAATTACCTGACTGTTAAGCATAAAGAACTATTCCACATATTCTTGAATCAGGATGTTGTGCAAGCAATGAGCGATAATCTGGAAGTCTGCAATTCAAGAGCGCTTACAGCGGGGCAGATGCCAGAGCAGGAAGTTCTATTTCGCTACAATGGGCTAAACTTAGGCGAACTTGAAATGAGAAATGACAGCGAGATACATTATCGCGAAGTGCGCTTTAATATGATAAACCCAAAGGTGATGGATTTGCTCTTTACGAAGATACCTTTAACCCAACAGTTCAACAGTAAAGTTAGAGTCTATGGTAATGCCAACAAGCGGTTTAGCCATTGGCCATAACCCGACTTTTGGGGCAAAAGGCGCTTATGAGGCAAAGCCATTAGTGAAGAAGAAAGGCTAGTTTTTTTTGTGCTCATGATTACACGAAATCGGATAAAACTCCCCGAAAGGCAAGTAGTCTTAATGTGGCAGCGATTAGTGGGAAAAGAGCTGGCCACTGAGGAAGGTGAGCGAGTCAGGATAATCTATCCTGGCAGGCTTAATGGTGATAGCGGTCCTGATTTTCGAGATGCGGTTATTGGGATTGGGCCCAATCTAATGAGGGGGGATGTAGAAATTCATGTTAAGTCCAGCGATTGGTATAGCCATGAGCATCATACCAATGCTGAATATAATAATGTAATTCTCCATGTAGTGATGTGGCATGATTATAACTCAGCTATCTTACTACAAAATGGCAAATTAGTTCCGCTGCTATGTTTGTCTAAGACACTACGGCACCAGGCTTATTTGATGCCTTACCGTCAACTTCCTTGTTCCCAGATACTGAAGCACAATGTCATTGCGGTGAGCCGAAGCTCTGAGCCCTTCGCCTCCTGTCATTCTGAGGGAGCAAAGCGACCGAAGAATCTCCTCTTCAGTTCCTTCAGAGCTTCGGCTCACCAGGGTAAACCATGTAGTGAGCGAAGCGAATCTATCCGCGAAGGGGAAGCGCAGCAATTACAAGCTTTGAGGAACTTGTTGAATATCGCTGGTGAAGAGAGATTTAAGCAAAAGGCAGCTATTTTTCAAACTGAGTTACAGCGGGAGGAGGCAAAGCAGGTGCTTTGGAGAAGCTGGCTTAGAGCTTTAGGTTATTCCAAGAACATGAAACCCTTTGAGGAGCTTGCTTGTAGAGTGCCCCTCAATTTTATAGAGAGCATAGAGCCAAGAGAAAGTTTAGTTCTAAAGCAAGCCTGGTTGTTAGGCACAGCCGGTCTATTGCCCTCTCAGCGATTAAAAGGAGAGTTTTGTCAGGCAGAGGAAACAAGAAAATTAGAGCAAGTATGGCAGTCAGTGGACAAAGAAGCTAAAACCATGAGGGGAAATGATTGGAACTTCTCGCATATATATCCCAATAATTCTCCAGTGCGGCGCATTGTGGCTTTAAGCCATCTCTTACAGCGCTATTATCAAGGAGGGCTCTTAATGGGAATATTACAGCTAGTGAAGGAAACACCCTTGATAACGAGGCATCGTGTGCTGGAAAGCGCTTTGATTGTAGCTGGTGATGGCTACTGGCAGGACCACTTTGACTTTGATGGTAGAGCAAGGACCAAGAACTCGGCCCTCTTAGGACATAGCAAAGCGGGTGAGATTATTGTCAATGTGGTATTGCCATTTACCTTTTCATGGGGAATGCCGGAGCTAAAGGAGAAGGCTCTCCATCTTTACCGCAATTATCCCAGGCTGGCTGAGAATGAAATAACGCGTCACATGGCGAGGCAGCTTTGCCTTGAAGATATGGCTGATTTCACTGCCTGCCACCAGCAAGGGCTGATTCATATCTTCAGGAACTACTGTCGAGAGGGAAGATGCAACATATGTCCTTTAGCCAATTAGGCAGTTTCCTGATAATTCCGGAATTGTGGCAAATGTTATCAGTGCAAAGTGAGCATAAGGTGGGGATAAACCCCGCCACTATGGCTGTTGACATCTAAACTCTAAATTCGAATATCTAAATCCTAAACAAATTCCAAATTCTAATGCTCCAAATTCAAAACTCTCACATTTTGGTCATCGAGCTCCCGACTTCCTACAAAAGAGGAGGTTGGGGGTAAGCTCCAGGCACGGAAATCGCTAAAACCTCGATGTAGCGCCCTGATTTCGGGAAGCCGCATCTAATTTCCCTGAAAATGTAGGAAGTCGGGAAATTCGGCTCGCAATGACAGAATGAGCGTTTCATCCCATCTCGCCCCAGTTTTTGCCCAGCTTAACATCCATTTTCAAGGGCACGCGCTATGGGAGCGGGCAAGCGAGCTGCCGCCAATATTGATGCTTATCTTAAAGGGAAATTCTGAGAGCTGGCTTAAACATCTATCGTCTCTATTTTCTATCGATCAGACTAGCTCGTTGAACTCCTCGATAGAGAGATTAGCATCTTTTATTATTTTAGCTAAGGTGGTCTTCTTGATAGGAATATGGGCTGGAACCGTTAATTTGAGAATCTTTTCCTTCGTCCTTTTCTGAAGCCGAATATGGCTGCCTCACTGTCTAACCACAACAAAACCTGCACGCTGGAGGGCATTGATTACACGGCGATAAGAAAGGCTTGGTATTTGTGTCACACTACTACTTCTTTGATTGTCTTGCTATCGCTGATGAACAACTCATCCTCAACAGGTTCAATGTAAAGCTCAATAGCTTCCCTGATATTTGCCAGCGCTTCTTCCTCTGTTTCTCCCTCGCTGATACAACCGGGAAGAGAAGGAACATACACCGTGAATCCCCCCTCTTCTGAAGTCTCTAAAACTACTTTTGCTTTCACTAGCCACCTCCAGGATTATTATCTTATATTACTTTCTTTATGGCAAGATGCGAGCATATGGATAACACATCGAGCAGGGGGAAAAGCTGAACTTTTGTGGATGTGTGGGTTATTTTAGGACTGGCAATGAAAGGAAGTATTGCAGAAATCACCTTCGACCTATAGCTTGTAAGAACTCCTCTTCTTCAACTTTAAGTTGCTTAAGAATGTCCGAGAGGAAATAAGGGCTAATGGTTTTAGCCGGGTGAATGGGTATAGGAATGCGGCGGCAATCCTGATGATGAAATATTGCATGGCTTCCCTTCTACCGCACCTTCTCAAATCCCATCGACTGAAGACCCTTAACCACTTCTCTCGCTTTAAGAGGAGATAGCCTTGTCATACTGCTACTGCAACCCAGCTTGTGCCAATTTCCTCTGGAATTTCCTCACTCCGCTCTTTTCGGTATTCGAGGCAAAGCTCGATTACCTCTTTGATATTAGCTAGGCATTCCTCATAGGTCTCACCCTGGGCATGTGCTTCTGGAATGAGGGGACAACTAGCTATGTAAAATCCGTCGGGTGCTTTTCTAATCACAGCAGTGTATTGCATCTTTCTCTTCGCGTTGACCTGATTATAGCACACCTATAAAAAGATCTATCAGACCGAGGCGGGGGAAAATCCGAGCTTTTGTGGATGTGTGGTTTATTCTGTCGGTTCCAATCGCAAAATCCACAGAATGGCGCTATCTGCTCTGGGCTAAGTCATAAACAGGCACTTGGGTAGTGCGTCCAGGTGCTACTCCCGACCATACCAGTTGCTGCACCTTCTCCAGAATCTCTGGACAAAGCAATACCTCACCACACTGGGAACATACTTCAGCAGGGACATTCTCTAGAATATACACTTTACCTTGATAGGATTGGGGATGGGTAACGACCCTCTCTTCTAATTCACCACCACAAAATGGGCATTTCGTCATTATCTCTTTTCCCTCCTCGTTCTCCAGTCGAGCCACTCAGTGAGCTCAGGCTCATAGGCAGTAATAACTACCACATTTGGCGGATAGGAGCACTGAATATGTAAAGGTCGCTCCTTTGCAGTCATACCCAAGACTAAGCAACTAGAACCGCGTGGGTCATTGGGATAATCTTCAATAACCTCAGCGCTCTGAGCTAAAGTAGCTTCCTCAACCTCACTAACAGCAATATGTCGTTCAATCATTCGCTCACCAGCATGAATAGTGAAACGATAACTTCCTCTCCTAATCTCCGCTTGGATTCCATCACGCAAACCCTCTATCAAACAACTCCTGTTTTTAAATAATTCTCACTATTGAGTATAGCAGGCTACTAGCTTGTAGGAAAGGGGAATACTGGTTAGAACCATGAGCCGGGGAAAATCCGAACTTTTGTGGATGTTGCCTTCCTGGTGATAGCCCACCCGAGGCAATGCACTATTTCGTGGCAGCTTACTGCATAGCTCTGGGTCTGAAATCTAAGCCAAGCTTATCCTTCAAGTAATCTTTTAATACAAAAACCTCTACGTTGTGCGGTGAGGTATTTGAAACAAGCATATATGTCTTATAAGAATTTGGGTCTGAGTTATCCTTAGCTGTTATTTTTAGAATCCTTTCTTCGCCAATAGCATCCTTAACCTTATCATCGTTTGCCAATTTGGTATCCCAGCATATTATAGCCGCGAGCTTGCCGAAAGAATGATTAAATCTCCTTTTAAGTTCATATTTCATTTCAATAAATTTCATTGACGCTTGATTTAGGTCAAGCGCTGTATCTTGTGTAACGAGAAGGTCGTACCCAAGCCACGTGTCGTAATCTATTATTTTGAAATCAAATAAATCCGGTTTGAGAGCCTTCAACTGTAGCACTAGGCTAAATGCCCCGCCTTCTTGCCTGGGCTCGAGAAGTTCAATATCTTTAAATTTCGCAGCTTTCTTGCTTATAGCCTGTTTCTTTCTGTAAGCAAAATCTGCTTCTTCCTGCTGGATGGTTCTACCTAATTGTGCTGCAAACCTTTCTATATCAAGTTCAGCTTGATATTTTTTAAAGTCATTTGATGTTGAAATCTTGTGTTCAAATAGGTCGTGTACCGTTTTCTCCACAGCTTCAAGCAAATCTGGAGGCGTATTTTCTAAATCGCCCCGATTTGCTGTCAATTTGAAGTCTTGGCAATTAGCAAAGGCATGATACTTCGTCCACTCGCTTTTTTCTGCTACCCATGCATTTTTGCGCTGGATGGGGATATAGTCCTTGCAAAGCCAGAGCCCATATCTGTCGCCTACGATATACTTACCGCGTTTTCGCCTCTCGCCAATCATCTTATTATATTCACGCTTTGCTTCATCCCCTTCTATATAAAATATGAAGTCTATTTTAGAGCCTGGTTTCCCAATAACTGGCTCATTGGGGAAGGCCCACCTAGCCACATAGTAATCAAGGGGTGAAACCTTATCTTTGCCCTTCAAAGCCCTAAGGTCTGTATTAACCTCAGCAAACCTGTGCCCGAAGCTTAATTCCTCAAATTCTCCTACCCCCAATCCCTTTAATTGTATTTTCACATGCTTGTAAGTTTCTTTTTCAACTTCCAACTCTGGGGAGCCAAACTTAGTGAACCAATAGATGTAGTCTTTAACCTCATCGTGCTCAAATCCTGTTTGTATACTGGAATTGTATCCAAAAATTGTTATGGTGCTCCCATGTTTTTGCTCGTTAGATTCCTCGATATCATAAACTACCTTGGGAATCTCGGCTATTCTCAAGGTTTGACGAGGAGAATCCATATACGCCTTGATATATCGGTTATTCTTCCAAGTCTTCACTTGAATTTTTCTGCTATTGAAGTATACTTTTGTGCCGTGTCCCTTTTCCCCTATAGACGGAGATGACTTAAATCCCATTTCATCTAGTGCTATTCTTTTCGAATATCCCAAGCCAAAAAACGCTTTTAGCTCCTCCTCATCCATTCCCCCTCCATCATCCTCAATATCAATAATAAGCTCATCTTCACCTCTAGACTTGTCTATATAAATCTCAATTTTGATATTTTTAGCATCCGCGTCAAAACAATTACTAATTGCCTCTCTAACTACTTCTTTAGGATTAGTAAAGTCGTTTGAAACTTCTAAAAATTCGGCTGCTTGATTTACATCGGGAATAAATTCCATTTTTTATACCTCCAAGCTCTTTTAACAGGCTCTGGACAAAACGAGCAAATTAAGGCGATTACCCAGCAGCGAATTGTTGTACCCAAATAATACCATAATTCGTGTCTAGGTATCAAGAAATTGAGTTCGGGTCCATTTTATATCTGCTTAGGTTCAGAAAAGCTTTAACTGCTCCCCGAGCAGGATTCGAACTAGTTTCGGAGTTTGAAAGTTTAGCCACTGTCTCTATTTCCCATTCTACGCCATCTCCCCCCAGTTTTTGCCCAGCTTGATATCTATTTTTAAGGGAACGCAGAGTTTCATAGCCTGGGGCATGAGCTCGCCAACCAGAGATTTCATCTCTTCCACTTCCTCCTCGGGCACCTCGAAAATCAATTCATCATGGATTTGCAGCAGCATTTTGGTGTTGAGTTTTCGCCTCTCCATTTCTAGGTGTAGATTTATCATGGCAATCTTGATAATGTCGGCGGATGTGCCTTGCACAGGGGCATTTATCGCCATGCGCTCAGTTGCCTCTCTTATTTGCCGATTGGGGGAGTTGATTTCGGGTATGAACCTTCGCCTTCCCAACACTGTTTGCACATAGCCTAGTTTGCGAGCTTGCTCCTTGGTGGCTTCAATATACTCCTTCACCCTGGGATATTTGTCAAAATACAAAGCGATAAATTGGACTGCCTCCCCTCGAGATAAATTAGTGGCTTGCTCCAAGCCATAATCGCTCATGCCATAAATAACGCCAAAATTGACTGTCTTAGCATTTCGGCGCATGTCGGGGGTTACTTCAGTCTCGGGAACATTAAAAATCTTACTCGCAGTTACAGTATGGATATCCTCATCTCGGGCAAAAGCGGCGATAAGACCAGTGTCTTGAGAGAGATGCGCTAACGCTCTGAGGTCGATTTGGGAGTAATCAGCAGATAAAAAGCATGAGCCTGGCGGAGCTATGATAGCTTTCCTTATTTTATTCCCCAACTCCCCCCTTACAGGGATATTTTGCAAGTTCGGCTCGCTGGAGGAAAGTCGCCCTGTAGTGGTGCCCGTCTGGTTAAATTTGGTATGCACCCTCCCTGTCTCATGGTTAATAAGCGCTGGCAGAGCGTCAATGTATGTTGACTTGAGCTTACTAAGCTGGCGATATTCCAATACGAGCTCGATTACGGGGTGAACACCTCTCAATGCTTCCAGAACTGAGGCTTCAGTAGAGTAGCCGCTTTTTGTCTTGCGAGCCCCGGGCAGCCTGAGCTCTTCGAAGAGCACCTTGCCCAATTGCTTGGGGGAATTGATGTTGAATTTGTGTCCCACGCTGTTGTAGATTTCCGCCTCCAGCTTCAGCAGTTCCCTGCCTAGCCCAAGAGACATCTTACGAAACAAGTCGGTATTCAGGACAATTCCATTCCTTTCCATGGCGGCTAACACTGGAACCAGAGGCATTTCTACCTCGCTGAAAAGCTGCCACAATCCTTGCTGGCATAGCTCCTCCTTTAAAACATCTCTCAACCTCCACATGATTTCAGCCCTAGCGCAAGCATAATCAGCAACTTGTTCTGTTTTTAATGTAGCTACCGAGCTTTGTTTCTTTCCTTCGACGCCCCCCGCTATTTCAACGCCCAGTTTATTAAAAGCAAGCGCTTTGAGACCGAGGTTTTTTTCACCAAGCAAATAAGCAGCAAGCATGGAGTCGAAATTCAAATTCCCAACTTTCACCCCATAATTAGCGAACATGGTCATAACACGCTTGCCGTTATAGGCAATTTTGCCTGTGGTTACGCTCTCCAAAATTGGCTTTAGCCTGGCTATGGCTGGGGCACGTGGCAATAGGTCGAGTTTGTTATCTTGAGACCCTTCACGGAGTTTACCCTCGAGCGAAGCGAAGGGTTCAGGGTGACAAAAATTGCTGTCATTGTGAGAAAACCCTTCGCTCTGGCTGTCATTCTGCGGGAACATTTCGCTTCCCCTGTCATTCTGATGGAACAATTCCCTCCCCCTGTCATTCTGAGGGAGAGAAGCGACCGAAGAATCTCGCTCAGGATAAACTCCGCGAAGAATCTCACCGCTCAGGGCAAGCTCCGCAACCGAAGAATCTCGAAAGGAAGGCAAGCTCAAAGGAATGTAAAAAGCTTTTCCCGGAGCTGGCGACACCGCGATACCCACCAATTCTGCTGACAAGCCCTCACCCTTAATCCCTCTCCCTTGAAGGGAGAGGGAAGAGGCAAGGGTGGTTTCAAGCTCAATAGCTATTTGGCTTGCTTGCTCTAGTTGGCTTACAAGCTCATTTAAGCTTGCTTCTGTATTCACTATTTGGTAAGTGCCTTTAGTAGGGGAGGGGCTTGTCCCCTCCCAACCTTCCCTCGGCAGTCTAGGAAGCAAGTTAATAAACTCAAGCTCTCGAAAAAGCTTCGCTACCTCGCTTCGGTCATAGTTACTCACCTGGCAGGCTTCCAGATTCAGATTGATAGGAACATCCCTGACTATAGTGACCAATTCCTTACTTTGGAAAGCCTGTGCTCGGTGGTCATTTAGCGTTGCCTGCAGCTTGCTCGGCGTTACATCCTCGATATGACTATAAATCTCCTCAAGGCTGCCAAATTGCTGAATTAACCTGGCGGCTGTTTTCTCGCCGATGCCTGGCACGCCGGGAATATTGTCCGAAACATCGCCAAGTAGCGCCTTAAAGTCGGTAATTTGTTCCGGTGGTATGCCGTATTTTTGCTTAACCGCTTCTTCATCATAAAGAACAGTGTCGTTAAAGGTTCTCTTGGGAGCCAGTGCCTTTACTGCTGGTGACACAAGCTGAAGCATGTCATTATCCCCAGTAACGATGATAGTTTCAATATTGTGGTTGCTAGCCTGCTGGCTTAAAGTGCCCAAAACATCATCAGCTTCAAAGCCATCCATCTCAAAGATGGGAATGTGAAAAGCATCTACCAATTGGTGGACGCGCTTTATTTGCCCCTTTAGCTCATCGGGTGTGGCGGGACGCTGCGCTTTATACTCTTTGAACATTTCATGCCTGAATGTCGGAGTGGGACGGTCGAAGGCAACAGCCCAATGAGTAGGCTTGAGCTCAGCCAGCACCTTGAGCAAGGTATTGGCAAAACCATAAACAGCATTTATCATCTCCCCCGTTTTGGATACCGTTAGCGGCGGTAGGGCATGAAAGGCACGATGCACCAGGGCATTGCCATCAAAAAGCAATAACAGATTTCCCTTCTCCATTTTTGTCATTGCGAGCCCATATGTTAGTCTGAGTCGCCTATGTTATCGTGAGTCGCCTATGTCATTGCGAGTGAAACGAAGCAATCTACTGCCCCCTCTGGGATTGCCTCCTCCCTCTGCAATTATAGCATTTTCCCTTGGTACAGGCTTTCCATCTATCATTGCGAGCCCCTTCGCCTCTTGTCATTCTGAGCGTGTGAGCCGAAGACCTGAGCGACAGCGAAGGGGAAGCGACTGAAGAATCTTCTCTTCAGTTCCTTCAGAGCTTCGGCTCACCAGGGTAAACCATGTAGTGAGCGAAGTGAATCTATCCATGAAGGGGAAGAATCTCCGCTCAGGACAGGCTCCGGCGTGGCAATCTCATCTTGCTTTCCTCTCCCTCGATGGGAGAGGAAAGTCAAAATGTAGGGTCGGGGCTTGTCCCCGACCAGTTTCACCGCCAAAATTTTGTAGTTGCCTGATTTATCAGGCTTAGGAGCCTGTTGCACAAACCCCTTCTATAAGTTGAGTGTTATGCTAAAATAGAGCT
>CAZPDE010000042.1:0-10343 GCA_964585315.1 uncultured Dehalococcoidales bacterium
GCGATTTCCCTACCTGGAGCTTGCCCCAAACCCCCTCTTTTGTAGGAAGTCGGGACAATATCAAAACACTAATGAGCCTGTTGCACAAACCCATCTACCAAAGCTAAGGTAGCACGGCTGCTAGCTTTAGGAAATCCCTTTACGCAACAGGCTCTAATGCCAAAAATTCAAAACAAAGTGTGTTGTGACATTTGAATTTGGAATTTTGGATTTGTTTAGGATTTAGAGCTTAGATATTGGAATTTCATAAAGAAAGGAGGCAACATGAAAGACCTAAAGGTACTAAGCAAAAAGGAACTGGCACTGAGCCATGGCTTTCTCATCGGTGGACTTATCTTGCTTAGCGTCGGGCTGGCTTTAGGCCCAGGCCATTATATCGGATGGATAATTGGCTTAATTATTGCTGCTATCTGGTGCTTTGCTGGCGGTTTATGCTTCGCATTTGCTAATGCCTTTGCAAAGCTAATAGCTAAGAAATAACCCAACGCAACATTACTCATCTTCAAACGGCACTCTCTAAGCACTATGAGTGATAAGCTCCAAGGCTTGCTCCAAATCCGCCGGCAAGGAGCAAGTAAATTCTCGATATTCGTTGGTTGATGGCAAACGAAAACCAAGACGATAGGCATGGATAAATTGGCGGTTAAGGCACGAAGCTAAAACCTCATGCCTACATTTTGTCCCATAAACGGGGTCACCGACTACAGGATAACCAATAGCTGATAAATGTACTCTTATCTGGTGCGTACGTCCAGTTCTGGGAGTGAGCTCGAGTAAAGTGTAGTTACCTAGGTATTTTCTAACCTGATATCGGGTGCTAGCCTCTTTTCCCGTGGCTACTACTGCCATTCTTTGCCTATTATGAGGGTCTCGCCCAATAGGCGCTTCAATTAACCCTTGTTCCGGGGATAGCCTTCCCCTAACCATGACAAGGTAGCCTTTTGTTACAGCATGGGTTTTGAACTGGTTGACCAGGTGCTGCATGGCAAAGTCATTTTTGGCGATGACCATAAGCCCTGATGTATCCTTATCCAGCCTGTGGACTATGCCTGGGCGCATGTAGTTGCCTGATTTATCAGGCGCTAGCTGGGGGCAGTGAGCCAGGACAGCATTGACCAATGTATGGCTGGGATGTCCTGGAGCGGGATGAACAGTTAGTCCCGCAGGTTTATCTATGACTAATATATCTTTATCTTCATAACCTATGCTTAGGGGGATTGGTTCAGCCAAGGGGTAGGTAGGAGAAAGAGGAGTTTGGATTGTTATCCTATCGGCTTCATTTAATTTTTGGCTTGTCTTCGTCTTTCGCTCGTTGACTAAGATGCAACTTTGCTCGATTAGCTTCTGTAAGTAAGAGCGAGAAAATTGCGGAAGAACTTGGGTTAGATATTTATCAAGGCGCATGCCCGAAATGGGTGAGTTGAGTTGGAGTGTCTCAATCTTTGGTCTTGCGGTCATGTTCATACACTTTTCTAAATAATCCAGCTCGGTAGAGGGAATAAATAAAAGCGAAGATGCCTACTGTTATGGCGGCATCAGCAAGGTTAAAAACTGGCCAGTGGAGATTACCCCATAGACGAACATCGACAAAGTCGGTAACATAACCAAGGCTAGGATAAAGGCGATCTGTTAGATTACCTACAGCACCGCCTAAAATCAAACCAATAGATATAACACTTAAAGCTGTAACTGGGGATAAGTAATGAAGAAATAGCAAGATAATAATCACAACAACTATAGTGATAATGATAAGGAGGAAGGTTTGATTAGCGAGCAATCCAAAAGCAGAACCAGTGTTCCGTACATAAGTCAAGGTTAAACGACCGATTACTGGGAGCGCTTCTCCTGGTATTAAATTAGCTCTAACCCACAGCTTGCTCAGCTGGTCAAGAACAACCACTAAAACGGCAACACCAAGAGATAATGCCAATTTTGTGTTTTTTGCCATTCTGAGCCCTTCGCTTCCTGCCATTCTGAGGGAGAGAAGCGACCGAAGAATCTCCTCTTCACTTCATTCAGAGCTTCGGCTCACCAAGATAAACCATGTAGTGAGCGAAGCGAATCTATCCGTGAAGAATCTCCACGACAAGCTATCTTGTTCCCGTTGCACCCTTCGCCTGATGTGCCTTGCAACTCAAGCATAAGTTTGCCTGAGGCAAAGCTTCAAGACGAGCTTGTTCTATAGGTTGCCCACAAGAATCACACAATCCATAGGTGCCGGCTTCATATTTTTGTAAGGCACGCTCTATTTCAGCAAGAGTATCCCTTAACCTTTTTTCCAAAGCTAGCCTTTTCTCTAGCTCAGAAGCCTCATCTGCTTCTTCTTCCCTTTTGCCAAACGGGCTGCCTTCCCTTCTCTCCGGCAATGGCCGCCCACGAGCTCTTAGCTGCTGCAGTTTTTCTAATAACTGCGTTTTTTCTTTCTTTAACCCCTCATAAAGTTCAGCAATGTCAGCCACTTCATGCCCTCTTCTCAGTAAAATACTAAAGAAAGTTAGGATTCCATTTTAAAGACATCTCTTATGGTGGGAGGCAAAGTGTCATTGTACTTTTCCACAGCTTCATATCCGATTTTGTTAAGTTTCTTTTGCTTTTCCTCAAATTCGATTCTGGAATAAAGCTTCTCAGGGTGTAAATAAATATCATCCACATGCCTTATCGCTCTTGGCACTTTAAAGCCTATAGGTGAGTCTATCCAGTCTTCGAGCCCTCCTCTTAATAGGGAATCTAATATAGCTATGGTATACTCCAACCTTATATCTTTGTACCTCTTTCCTTCGCCTATTCCTCCTGTATTTATTAGATAGTAATTCATATAAGGAAGCCCTTTTAAAATTTCATAGAATATGTTGGCGTGCTCTGCTCTATTGCCGGCTACAAAGGGGTCGTAAAAAAACTCACTCTTAATTTTTCCTGCCTGGGTGGGGTCACCGGCTGATGATTCCATTGATTGCCCTAAAATCATAAGCGCTACTGCTTGCTCCAGAGTCAACTTTGATATTGCAGGGACCAACAGCCCTCTAGTGATAAGAATCAGATTGTCAATCCTGTCAACATCAATATAGGAGCTGGCGTGCATGAAAGCCCTTCTTAGTATAATTGCCCTTCCATTCGATGTCCTTTCCAAATTGTAAAAATCAAAATCTCCTTCGTCAGTCACATAAACATTTTCGCACAAAGTTTCCGGCCTTAATAAGCCGTAGAATATCTCGATTTGATTCTCGGGGTTTACATCCTCCGTCTTTACAAACACTCCTCCACCCTCAAACCCATGAAAGGAACCATCTGGCATAAGAGTTCCCCCATCATCTTGGACAAGCCAAGATTTCTCTTTCCCTTTTTTCGCCAAAATCTTAGAGGTTAGAGTTGTTTTTCCATTTGCAGTTAAGGCGAGAAGCAACGACCTAGTAGTCCGATAACCACCATGAGCTGATTGCAGATAGTCCTCTCTACAACCGGCATGTAGGAAAATTCCTCCCCTTCTGGTTTTAGCCAACCAATCCTCAGCGGCGAAAACTCCCTTTTTATATTCGCCTATATAGTTGCTATTCCTGACTATTTTAATAACCCTTCCGTCATCCAGCATAGCTAATCTTATAATGATATCTTTTTGGGGGAGCGGCTTGGATTTATTAGACTCGAAAGCCTCATCAGCAAAAAATAAGATTTCATATGTTGGCTGTTCAACCTCTTCTTTCGTAGGTATAAAAAGATTCCCTCCGCCGTAGGCAACATGGGCAAATCTTTCAGGAATAGTTAATCTAACTGTGGTTTCACTACTTTCGTTGCCCACCCATCTATCAATTGAAATTAGTCTTTCCTTGGCCAAAGCTTCCTCGCATTGAGCTAACAGTAGCTGCTCCTCTTCGCCAAAGGAATGGTCAACGCTGTTCTTGGTAAACATCGCTGCCCGGGAAGAAGGTTCACTCTCAGCAACAAAACTTCCATACATAGTTTTTCTAACCCCGAGCTCTTTTTCCACAAGCAGCCTCAGTTCTCCATCGGAGGGATTGTTCACTAACCTATGTTCTTCTATTGCCCTTTTTCTGATTTTATCGGTGGTTTGGGCAAATTGTTCCAAATTAAATTTTGGCATTCTTCTCCGTATTGTCATTGCGAGCGAAGCGAAGCAATCTCTCACCATTTTTTAGGATTTCAAGATTAGAGCTTCGTATTTCACTGCTTTTGCCGGTCAGTAATTGTTGGTATGCGGTGACGGGTTTGCTAAAGGCATTCCTCACGCTGGGATACCACGCATGGTCGATTTTTCATGAGCTTTTACTCTGCTTTCTCAACCAGTTTCCCTGCTTTAGCTTTAGCAATAAGCTCATCCTCCCGCTTGATATCCTCTAAGGTTTTTGGGGTTTCCATTTCCGAAGGTGATGGACCCAAACCATATTTAGCCTTAAGAAATTCCATCCCGGTGGTAGGATAGAGGGCATAGATTAGTACATCACCGATATCTTTAGCGATACCCTTAGTTGCCTCTTTGGCTTTCTCCATCTCTGGCTCAAGCACATCAGCAGCACGACAGGTAATAGGCTCTTGGCCACGTTTATAACCCTTAAGCGCTTTCTTCTGCACCTCGGGGTCAATGGGAGTTGGTGTTTTGCCATACAAGCCATAAACATAATCCCTTACTTGCGAAGACATCATCTTATATCTACCAAGAAGAACATTTTGCACTGCTTGAACCCCTACAATCTGACTAGTTGGGGTAACTAGAGGTGGGCAACCAAGCTCTTTTCTAGTTTGGGGGAGTTCCTCATAAACCTCATCGAGCCTATCCAAGGCATTGGCTGCCCTGAGCTGAGCCACCAAGTTTGTGGTCATGCCTCCAGGAATCTGATGCATAAGCACCCCAGTATCAATTTTTGCCATTCTAGTAGTATCAAGAAAGTCACGATACTTTGGGGCCAAGGTCTCCAACTGCTGCCCCAGTTTAAATAAATGAGCTAGATCAAGTCCTGTATCTCTATCACTCCCCTCAAGGGAGACCACTATAGGCTCAATGGCTGCGTGAGCCGAGCCTGAACCAAAGGGGGCGAGGACAGTATCAATAATATCTACCCCAGCCTCAACAGCCTTAAGAAGGCTCATATAAACCATTCCGCTGGTATGATGAGTATGCAGGTCAACCGGTATCCGCAAGACTTGTTTAAGGGCTTTAATCAGTTCATAGGCGTCATAAGGGGCAATAAGCCCTGCCATATCCTTAATGCACAGGCTATCTGCACCCATTTCCTGAATGATAAGCGCTTTTTTAACATAATAATCAAGATTATAAACTTCCCCTCCCATCTTGCGCTCGGTAAGGGAGTAGCATATTGACCCTTGAATGTGCTTGCCGCATTCTTTAATGGCTTTGAACGGTGTCTCGAAGTTGCGCTCATCATTAACGGCATCAAATACCCGGAAAACATCCATGCCACATTCAGCGGCATGATGAACAAAAGCTCTGGTTACATCATCGGGATAATTGCGATAGCCTACCAAGTTTTGTCCTCGGAGGAGCATTTGCAATGGAGTATGAGTTATTAACTTCTTCAAAATGCGCAGCCTCTCCCAAGGGTCTTCATTTAAATACCTGATAGGCACATCAAAGGTGGCTCCTCCCCAAACCTCTATCGACCAGAAACCAGCTTTATCCATATCCTCAGCCATGGCTTCCATATCCTCAATTCGCATTCGAGTAGCCAGCATGGATTGATGCCCATCACGGAGGGTAAGGTCAGTAATTTTGACTGGGTTCTTTGCTTCTTGATTCACAACTCCTTCCTTCATTTTGCTCTCCTCCTTATATTCCCTTAGGCTGGTTAATTTCGATTTTCCGTTCAATTTCGCGCATTAGCGCTTTGGTATTGGAAGTTGTCCAAAAACTCGACCTTTTTAACGATCTGGAGTTCTCCTTCTGATTTTGGCTACCACCAGACCACCCGATAGCCTCAGTTTTTCTCATTCCATACCCTCTCTTGGGTTGGAAGGATACCCCACTTCTTTAAAGCGGGATTATGCGCTGCCTGTAATCCCCTTGTCAAGCCATGCATTTCACCTCCCTTCGCCATAATTTTGACATAGGAGCTTGTTTTGCATAAACCCATCTGCCAAAACTAAGGTAGCACGGCTGCCAGCTTTAGGAAATCCCCTTACACAACAGGCTCTTTTAATCTTTTTATACCTCGTGAAACTCGCCTTCCACCGTGCCCTCTCCCCCTTCATCGGGTCCATTACCTCCGGGGGGTTCTCCACCAGGTGGTGGCTGTCCTGGCTGCTGGTAAACTGCGGCTCCAATTTTCTGCATCGCTTGTGATAGATCTTGCATAGCATTGCGGATAGAGGCTACATCTTTTCCTTGAAGCGCTGACTTCACAGCGGCTATCTTACCTTCTATTTCCTGTTTCACATCAGCAGGTATCTTATCTCCATAATCGCGAAGCGTCTTCTCCGCAGTATAAGACAAACTGTCAGCAGAATTACGCGTCTCGGCCTCTTCTTTGCGTTTGGCATCTTCAGCAGCGGCAGCTTCAGCTTCTCGCTTCATCTTTTCTACCTCTTCTTTGCTGAGCCCGCTGGAGGCAGTGATAGTAATTTTCTGCTCCTTACCCGTGCCTTTATCACGAGCACTGACATTTAGGATGCCATTGGCGTCGATATCGAAGGTTACCTCAATCTGAGGCAGACCTCGTGGTGCCGGCAAAATGCCATCAAGCATAAAGCGCCCTAAAGTTCGGTTGTCACCTGCCATAGGGCGTTCCCCCTGGAGAACATGGATTTCCACAGATGGCTGGCTATCACTAGCGGTGCTGAAAATCTGGCTCTTGGAGGTGGGGATGGTGGTGTTGCGAGGGATAAGAGACGTAGCTACTGCGCCTAGCGTCTCTATTCCCAAGGTAAGTGGGGTAACATCAAGGAGAAGAACCTCCCCTACTTCTCCCTTAAGCACTCCAGCTTGAATAGCAGCGCCTAAAGCTACCGCTTCATCAGGGTTGACCCCCTTGGCGGGCTCTCTGGCGAAGAACTGCCTTAAAGTGTCCTGAACCTTGGGCATCCTTGTCTGACCACCAACTAGAATTACATCGTTGACTTGGCTCACTTGTAGCCCGGCGTCGCTCAAAGCCTGGCGGCAAGGGCCAATGCTCCTCTCTATCAGATCATCTGACAATTGCTCCAGCTTAGCTCGAGTTAGCATCATGCTGAGGTGCTTGGGACCAGTAGCATCGGCGGTAATAAAGGGAAGGCTTATCTCTGTTTGAGTTACTGTAGATAGCTCCTTTTTTGCCTTCTCAGCGGCATCCCTTAACCGCTGCAATGCCATTCTATCTTGCCTTAAGTCAATGCCTTGCTCTTTCTTAAACTCGTCACATAACCAATCCGTAATCCTTTGGTCAATATCATCCCCGCCAAGGTGAGTATCGCCATTGGTTGACTTAACCTGAAAAGTGCCTCCGCCTATATCAAGGATGGAGATATCGAAGGTGCCACCGCCAAGGTCATAGACAGCGATAGTTTCATCCTTTTTCTTACCCAATCCATAGGCTAGTGCTGATGCTGTAGGTTCATTGATAATGCGCAAAACATTAAGTCCGGCTATAGCGCCAGCGTCCTTAGTTGCATTTCGTTGGCTATCATTGAAATAAGCTGGCACAGTAACCACGGCATCGGTAACCTTTTCGCCAAGGTAAGCTTCAGCGTCGGTCTTTAATTTCTGCAATATCATAGCTGAGATTTCCTGCGGGCTGTATTCCTTGCCACCCATTACCACACGGCAATCGCCATTGGGAGCTTCCGTAATCTTATATGGCAAGCGCTTTATGTCATTCTGAACTATGGCATCCGTGAACTTGCGCCCAATAAGGCGTTTTATGCTAAAGAGAGTATTCTCAGGGTTGACCACTGCTTGACGCTTGGCTAACTCTCCCACCAACCTCTCCCCTGTCTTGCTTATTGCTACTACTGAAGGAACAAGATTCCCCCCCTCTGAACTAGGTATAATTTTGGGCTCTCCTCCTTCCATTACTGCTACAACACTCAATGTGGTGCCCAAATCAATGCCTATCGCTTTAGCCATATTCATGCCTCCTTTTGTTCTTTCTCCCCTAGCTCCTTCTCTTCTTTACCCTTGCCTACTGTTACCATGCTAGGACGAATCACCTTATCTTTCAATTTATAACCCTTCTGGATTTCCTCTATGACTATTCCTTCTTCTCCCTCTTGGCTCATTACCGCCTCATGCAAATGAGGGTCGAACAGGTCCCCTTTAGCCTTGATTTCAGATAACCCCTGCCCTTCCATGGTCGCCTTGAGCTTATTATAACTTAACCTGATACCATCAATCCAACTGAATTTTGCTAGCTGCTGCGGCAATGAAGCAAAAGCCCTTTCCAAATCATCTACAATAGGCAGCAAGCTTAAGATAAGAATGCTATTGGCAAATTCAACCATCTCTCCCTTCTCTTGCTCAATGCGCTTCTTATAATTACTGAAATCAGCCTGGCTTCTTTGCCAATTAGCTAAGTATTTTCCTGCCTTTTCCTTCTCCTCAGCTAAAGCTTGCTTCAAGGCTTCTGCATCTTCTGTCAGCTCGACTTCTCCTTTGTCATTGGGAGCAGGGCAAGGCAATCTATCATTAGACGACTTCTCTTCAGTCAATTTTTAAACCCCTTTCATATTACCATTGCGAAGCAATCGAGTTGCTTAGCAACACTGAGAGACAGCTAAGTGAAGAGATAGCTCTAGCATAGTCCATTCTCTTTGGGCCAAGCACACCAACAATGCCACTAGCTTTATCCGGTATCCCATATGGGCTGATTATCAAGCTTAAGCCCTGTAGTGACGGCTCTGGGTTTTCCTCACCAATGATTACTTTTACTTCCCCTTTACTAATTTCTTGGCAAGATATATTTCTGAGCCAATTTTCCCCTTCTAGCATCTCTAAGATGTTAAGCGTTTTAGGGTTATTAGCAAATTCAGGCTGTCTTAGCATCAAGTGTAATCCATCGAGGTAAGGCTTGCCATGTTCCAGTTTATCTTCCGCAGCTATCATCTTGGCTAAACATTGGGATACTTGCTTTTCCTCGGGGGAAAGTTCTGCTGTGTGAGCCAAAATTTCGCTGCTGGTCATCCCAGCATAAACGAAGTTAAGCTTGTTAGCTAACTTCGCTAGCTCGTCCTGTGTAATTCTCTTATTGAAAGACAAAACTTGTTGCTTAACTTTTGCTCCATATAGAACTAAAACCAGTAAAGCTACGAAATCATGCAAGACTACTAAGTCTAGATATTTAAGGCGATAGTGAGTTGCTCTGGGCGAGGTTGCTATCGCCACATTATGAACGAGGTGTGCTAACCACGCCGTTGCTAGTTTTAGCCACTGTTCTATTTCCTCTCTTGCCTCTCGAAGTAGATGCTGAATTAGATATTGCTCACTAGAGGAAAGTTCAATATCCCCGCTTATCGATTCCACATAATAGCGGTAAGCCTTGTCTGTAGGCATGCTGCCAGCCGAACGATGAGGATGAGTAACATACCCCTCTTCTTCCAAACACGCTATGTCATTACGGATGGTAGCTGAGCTTACCTCCAATCCATACTTATCCGCAATAGCTTTTGAAGCTACGGGTACTGCTCCAGTAATATAATCCTTGACTATTATTCTGAGGACAGTTTCTTTTCTTCCCTCCAGAACCATTTAGCACTCCCCCACTCTGATTGCTAGCTAATGCTAATTTAGCATTTTAAATATAGTCTGTCAATTTAGGTAGCAAGTCCAAAAGAGGGTAATGCCTAGCGATCTGGCACTAAGTTAACCAACAATTAGACGATGAGGGGGAAAAGCTCTTTGTTTCTGGTGTCTTCCTCGAAAGGAGAGAGTCCCATACCCCTTAAAGTCATCGGCGTAGTAGCTACTGCCCCTCTTGGTATGTTCCAGAATGAGAGGCATGTAAAGTGGCTCTTCTTCTATTGGACACAGAGAGACGTTGCAAATAGCTTCCCTGATAACTCTGAAGACCTTTTGAGTAGTCGAGGGGCTACAGGTAAGAAAAACCTCGTCCGATACGCGGGAACCCCCAGGCATAAAAAGATAACGGAGATGAGCCACTTGGTTATTGTATATTCATCAAGCATAAAAACATCATATCACAGTACCACTTCTTGGAGCACTAGCATTTTTTTGACAAAATCGTATAACATCAACACAAAAGCCCACAAAATATTGACAAAATAAACAAGGGAAGCTAAAATAGAGTTTGTCAGTACTTTAACAATTGAATAGTGGAAGGAAGGTTCTAACTAGAGAGCTTGATCCTGGCTCAGAATAAACGTTGGCGGTGCGCCTTATGCATGCA
>CAZPDE010000043.1:0-10174 GCA_964585315.1 uncultured Dehalococcoidales bacterium
TTCATGACTGCCTATATCTATCAAAAGCACCTTGTCTTTATCCAGAAACTTAAAAGTTACCCTGAGCCCATAATTTATCGAAAAACTCCACAGCCCTTCCAATCCCCCGCTTAATTTATGAGTCCTTAGGGAAGGTTCATGAGGATTATTACTAAATACTTCCATCTTTTTCCAAAACAACCTCTCAAGTTCTTTATCAATAATAATCCTTTTCTTAAATGCCCTTTTGAAAGAAGAACTGAAACCAATTTCAATCTTCATACAATGCTGCCCTAACATCTTTCAGAGCGCCAAATTTAATCTTGCCTTCTTCATATTCCTTAAGACCTTCTTCTGCGTTTTTCTTTATTTCCTCTCTTCTCTCTTCTATCAGTAGCTTTTTTATCAAGTCCACAAGATATTCCTTGCTTTCGATGTCAAGTCCCTTTACCTCGTCAACAATATCAGCGAATTTAACACCCATACAAACCTCCTATAAAGTTATTGGAACCAGAATATGCACAGAATGTATCATACCTTGCCTTGACTAAACCGTCAAAGGTTGTCATTCTGAGCCCTTCAGGCCTCATTCTTATGAGTAGTAAAATTAAACTCCCATAGAGTTCATATGCGATGCTCCTGCTTTAGGGTAAAATAAGCATTATGGAAGAACTTAATCTTTTTGGCTGCTGCGACTTGTATTGCAGGATCTGCCCTAGATTCCAATCAACCTCACTGAGCAGATGCTTAGGCTGTAAGATACGCTGCCTAACCTTCTCATGTAAAATCTATAATTGCTGCGTCAAGAAGAGAGGCTTTACTACATGTGCAGAATGTGATGACTTTCCCTGCGGGAAGAATAATCCAGAGGCTCACCAATACGAGTATTTCGTTACTCATAAGCCATGTATTTCAAGCCTGTACAGAATTAAAGAGGCTGGATTAGAAATATGGCTGGAAGAGCAAAGGGAAAGGCGGCTAATGCTGGAGAATCTGCTCGCTAATTACAATGCGCAGGTATTTATGTCGCCACATATAACACTCACAAATAGTATATTCTATGGCTTCATCACAAATGAGCCTGGTTTTGCTCACTTGCTCCATAATCCCAGCCTCTGCTCTCGTGCTTCTTTTTCTAATTGGAGGAAATAGGGCTGGTATTTGAGATTTGGCGGGTAGGAATAAGAATAGGCGTAGCCTAACCTGACAAGCTCGGCATTGGCCATTGTATCATCCACCCACACATATCTAAGCAAGCGACCATACTTATCTTTATCCTCAACATCTTTCTCCAGCCGAACCTTTTTGCCTTCTACGAGGCTGCGATTAGCCTCTGTAGCCTCAAGGTAGTAAGGCTCGCCCCTTTCTGGAGTATCGATGCCGATATATCTCACACGGTAACCACCTTCAATCTCTATCGTGTCCCCATCGATAATGCGAGTAACAAGAACCGAGGTCTCATTAACCTTACCGCAGCCTGTGGCTAAGAGAGTTAAAACTAGAGCAAGGGCAATTACTAGCCGCCCTTTATTCCGCAATCCAAATCTGCGATGGGTCATGTAAAACAATTTCTGGGTCGCCCTCATAGATTTCAATTTTACCTTCTACTCGCACCTTCTTATTCAAGAAATAGGTTTCAGGATTGGGCGGGAATGCCTCTATAAATTCGTCCCTTATAGGTTCGCCGGCCTGCTTATCTTCCTTCCAGATTATACACTTAAAGTATCCCTCATACGGGTCGTGAAAGTCTAAAAAAGTCGGCTGCCCCTTAGATTCCTTAGCATAATAGGTTCCAACTATAAGTCCTTCGACTGTAACCACTCTCTCAGGGTAGGTGTAGCCGATATCTAAAAGCCTATCAGTATCTAAGGCATCGATTACTTTCTCTTCTTCCTTTGCTGGCGGATTAATGGTTAAGTCCACTGGTATTATCTGAGGAGCGTTGGTTGCATTGGGGGCAGCGATGGTGATAACAGCACCGTAATTACCAGCAGCCATTCCAGATACATCCACGGAAAGGGTTATGTTATTTGTTTCCTCTGTGGAGCTGCCACTGGTTGGGCTTAAGATAAGCCAATCGGCGTTATCAGTTGCAGACCAAGTTAGTGCTCCGCCGCCAGAGTTCCATATGCTCAGCGTTTGGCTTGCTGGGTTAGTCCCACCCTGCTGAGCATTGAAGCCAATGTTTGCTGGACCAGCCGTTATAGCAGGGGGTGACGAAGGCATTGGCTCTGCACACGCCACAACCAGGCTAGCCAATAAAAGAGCTAAGCCAAAGAGCAATAAATGCCATTTATGCCTATTTATCATTGTCTCGAAATCTATCAGTTTCTAGACGATGTGCTCGTTCAATACCAAGGTAACACTTTGCTTCCTCCCCTGTCATTGCGAGGCTGACGAAAGTCAGTCGAAGCAATCCCTGAGATTGCCACGCCTTCGGCTTGCAATGACACAAAGAATAACTAGGGTCGCCCCTCTACCTGAATGGGGTCGATGATTCTCTGTTAAGAGCTTATCACCCCATCTCTGGCTCGATTAGACCATAGTTGCCTTCCTTGCGGCGGTATAACAGGTTGAGTCTGTCGGTATCAGCATTGATGAAAAGAAAGAAATCATGACCTAGAAGCTCCATTTGATTTATCGCCTCATCCTCAAGCATGGGTTTAACCAGGAAATGCTTGCTCTTTACCACCTTCTCGGGGGTTTCAACTTCCATCCCTTCTGGGGCTCCCTGGCGAGCCAGGGAAATGCCTCTGCCCTTGTCATATAGCTTGCCTTTGTATCGCTCGATGCGGCTAGTTAGAGCATCAACAACTTTATCAATAGCTATGCGAATATCTTTAGCTTTCTCCTGAGCTCTAATTAACGTGCCTTTGCTATCAAGGGTAACCTGGACAGTAAATCTTTGCTCAGGCGATTTTGTGCCCTCCTGGGAAATCTCTAGCTTCCCCTCGCTAATGGAGGGCAGATAACGGTCTAGCTTGCCCACCCTTTTCCTAGCATATTCTTCGATTGTTTCGGAAAGGACTACATTGTTTTTGAGAACAATCTGGAGTTTCATATTTTCCTCCTTATTTGTAGATTTCTCTTGCCAGGGTTAAACCCCACACGGAAATAGCGCCTTTACTTTTTAGAGCCGCAGCACAGGATTCCAGCGTAGCTCCAGAGGTGCATACATCATCAATAAGAATAATTTGTTTGCCATTTATCCTATCATCCCGACAGGCAAAAGCGTTAGCTACATTCTTCTGCCGCTCCTCTATATTGGGTGTTCTTACTTGAGGTAGTGCCTGTTTGACGCGAATAAGGCAATCCTCAATTACTGGTAGATTGGTGAGCTTACCCAACTCCCGTGCCAGAAGACTCGATTGATTGTAGCCTCTCTCCCTTAACCGCCGTGGGTGGAGGGGCACGGGAACAATAACCTCACCATGCAAGGGATTTGATTGCAAGTAATCATCTAGGAGTTCAGCCAAGCAAGGAGAGATTGCCTTTAAGTTGTGATACTTTAGCTGATGGATGGCATTGCGTATCATCTCATCGAAACGAAAGGGAGAGCGAATACCGTCAATCTCAGTTTGTCTTTGTCTACAGACTGGACAGACAATACCACTAGCTTGAGGTCTGCCACATTTAGGACAAAGCGGTGGCAACAAGCTTGGTAGTTTCCCACGGCAATCAAGGCAAAGGAAACTACCTCCCTTCCCACAGCCAACGCATTGTCGTGGGAAAAAGGAATCAATCGCTAGTTCAGCTAATTGACCTAAACGAAGCAAGTCCTTTATCGATGAGTAAATTTTCAGTGTGAGCGAGTGTGAAGTGCTCCACTGAGAATGGGCTCATCCAAGTATACTTCGCCATTCCTGATTTTGAGATTATAGCCGCAATCAGGATTGGTGCACACCCAGGCTTTGTAGTGGATAGGCGCCCCCTGACTACCAAAGTCGGACAGAGGCACCAAATCTCCTTTACCACATTTCTGACACTTCGGGAATGAATCGTTCTCCAAGGATTCCACCTCCACAATTAAAATTATTTTTGAAGTATACACTAAAAAAATTTTGTTGGCAAGCACATTTTATGTGGTCGTTTAGCAACCCCTCCTGTTATTCTGAGCCCTTCGCTTCTTGTCATTCTGAGCACTTCGTTCCTCAGCACAGGCTCCGCGAAGAATCTCACTCAGGATAAACTCCGCAAAAAATCTAGACCCTTCGCTAGCGCTCAGGGTGACAGAATAAACATTCTCTTTGACATGCTACCAAATTTTTACCTTTTAGAGGGCTGTAGTTTCACCATAGCTAGACAAGTATAAATAGCCCCCGCAGGTGTTAGCTGGCTTCTCATTAAGCTGATAGCATCGACAGCAATATAATATTTATTTTCAAAGCTGGTAGAAACCACGAGCTCGCCAAAGCTCTTCCTTTCCCCGGATGATGCCACTTGCCTGATGCGAGCTAGAGTTAGATGTGGCGTGAAAGGACGCCCCTCCGGGGCAAATCCTAATCTTGCCAGCACAGAATCGATGTTCTGCTGTAACCTTGACAGCTTATCTATCTCTCCGCCAATCCCAACCCAAAGGACGCGAGGCTGTTTCAGGTTAGGGAAAGCCCCTAAACCTGAAATTTCCAAGTGGAAAGGAGAAATCCCCTGAGTAGCTTCCTCTATAACCCCGGTTACCGCAGTCACCTGCTTAAATGGAATATTGCCCAAAAACTTCAAAGTCAGATGAATAGCTCCATGCTCCACCCATTTGACAAATGGATGCTCGGTTATTTCCATCTCACTTCTCAGCATGGCTAGCCCCCTCTTAGCCTCCTCAGGCAATTCGATGGCGATGAAAGAACGAATTTCCTCAGGACTATATAACATGGTTGCTCCTTTGTCCATTTTCACACTCACCTTAATTCCTTCCCCTTCACTTTGTTCAGGGCTTTGGCTCACTCGCTCAGGACTAGTCTCACCTCCATTCAAGGGAGATGAGGAATAGAATAAATGACTCTCCCATCTTAAGAGGGAGGAGTTTAATTTTGATTCCTCGTTCAAATTTTGGCATTTTAGAGATGTTTCAGAGCCTGTTGCGCAAAGGGATTTCCTAAAGCTGGCAGCCGTGCTACCTTAGCTTTGACAGATTGGTTTGTGCAACAAGCTCTTCCCCCCAAAATTTCATATCTCAGACCTTTAGGTCTGCCTGTAGCAAGTCTGAAGACCTGCGCTACATTTAAACAGCCCTTAATTTTGTAGTTGCCTGATTCATCAGGCTTTTATTGCCCAATTTATTGGGCAACTACATTTTCAAACGGCACCCTTTAGACAGCAATTTTTGAGCATTGCCCCCCAGGATTTTAGCCTTATCTTCCTCGGCAAGCTCTGATGACTGAATTTGGGCAATTATTCGGCTTGGTGAAAGAAGAGGATAATCACTGCCAAAAAGGATTTTATCGCTGCCAATAATATCGCTCACTTGCTTGAAAATTTGGGGCTGGTAAAGAAAAATGGTGGCTGCGGTATCGAAAAAGGTGTTGGTCAAAGCCTTAGCCACTTCGGGCATTAAGGCGTAGAAGGGCAAACCACCACCCCAATGGGCACAAACCAACTTCAAATCAGGGAAATTCAAAATAAAGGAATAGAGAAGGTCAGGGGTAATACTACCCTTGCCAATGTATTGATGTCCTACAGGCTCAGTGGAATGGGTTAGAAAAATCAAGTCATTCTTTATTGCAGTCTCAACAATGGGCTTCATTATCGTCTTATCTGCAAGGTCGAAATCCTGCACATCAGACCTCATTTCACCAATCCCTCTAGCCCCGGCTTGAGCGCACCTCTCAAACTCAGTTATGGCGGCATCTCCAGACTTGGGTTGAATGCTGCAGAAGCCGATAAGCCTATCAGGATAGCGCGATATGGAATCTAAGATATAATCATTAATCTCCACGCAAAGCTCATGACTCACCCAGCCATAGTTAAGAACAACGGATAAATCAACCCCAACTTCGTCCATGCTGGTGATGAGCTCTTCAGCAGTGGCTAATTTTGCCTTTGGGTTCGAATAAAGCAATGAGAAGCAGGAATCACGCTTAATATACTCATCCCGTCGTTCCTTTACCCAGGGAGGAAATATATGGGTATGGAAATCTATAATCACTTTAGGCATTATACCTGAATTAAGTTACCCCCTCAATATGGCTGTAGGCAAATTACCGATTCCCTCTGTCATTGCGAGGCATGGAATGCTGAAGCAATCTCGTTGTGTGCTAATTTGTGTACTATGCGGTTAAAAAAATTTAATGAATTAGACATAACCACATAGACATACGGATTACTACTGGGTTACAATTTACCTATACAATAGATGTGGTTACTTCATTTCACCCGCAATGACATATAAAGCATCCCCTGAAAGCACCCCGCTAACTAACCAATTTAACTTTTCTATGGCAGAACTCAAGGAGATGGCTAAGAAGCTGCGACGCCATGTAATCACTATGATAGCGACAGCAGTCAGTGGGCATCCCGGTGGCTCTTTATCGGCGGCTGACATCATCACGGCACTTTATTTTAAGGTTTTACGCCATAACCCACAAAAGCCAGAGTGGCAAGACCGCGACCGACTTATATTGAGCAAAGGACACGCTGCTCCAATTTTATACGCTGCCCTGGCTGAAAGTGGCTACTTTCCCGTAGAGGAGCTAGCTACACTGAGGAAGCTGGACAGTCGTCTTCAGGGGCACACCGATAGAAACCTTACCCCTGGGGTGGAAATGTCAGCCGGCTCTTTAGGTATGGGTTTATCCTTTGGCGTTGGCGTTGCCTTGGCTGCCAAGCTCGATTCTCATGACTATAAAACCTATGTTCTCCTCAGCGATGGGGAGTGTGATGAAGGGCAAACCTGGGAGGCGGCTCTCTCAGGTGCCCAGTTCAAGTTAGACAATCTGGTAGCTATTATTGACTGCAATCAGATACAACTCAGCGGCTGGACTCGTGATATTATGAATCTTGAGCCTTTGAATCAAAAATGGCAGGCTTTTGGCTGGCATACTATTGACATAGATGGCCATGACTTCAATCAAATTCTAACTGCTTTCCAAGCTGAAAAGGTAAAAGACAAGCCTACTATTATCATTGCCCATACTATCAAAGGCAAAGGTGTCAGCTTTATGGAAAATAATGTGGCATTTCATGGCAAGGCGCCTACCCCGGAAGAAGCTGAAAGAGCATTAAAGGAGCTAGAATAGCATTGCAGCGAGCCTTTTTAATGTCATTGCGAGCGAAGCGAAGCAATCTCCTTTCCCTTGGTGGGAGAGGATTAAGGCTTGTCCTGAGCCCTTCGCTTCTTGTCATTCTGAGGGATGAGCCGAAGCCCTGAGCGACAGCGAAGGGGAAGCGACCGAAGAATCTCCTCTTCACTTCATTCAGAGCTTCGGCTCATCAGGGTAAACCATGTAGTGAGCGAAGCGAATCTATCCGTGAAGGAACTAAAGTGAAGGTGAAATAATGATTGAAGTATCCTCTCGTGAAACTTACGGCAAAACCCTGGTAGCATTAGGCAAAGAAAATCCCAATATTATTGTTCTCGATGCCGATTTATCGCCCTCAACAATGACCCGCTTCTTCGCCCAGGAATTTCCCCACCGCTTCTTCAATTGCGGTCTAGAAGAACAAAATATGATAAGTATAGCTGCCGGCTTAGCTGCCTCAGGGAAAACCGTCTTTGCCAGCACTTTTGCCATCTTCGCCGCCTGCCGCTGTTTTGACCAGGTGAGGATGTGTCTCTCCCAAACGGGGTTGAATGTCAAAGTTGTCGCCACTCACGGTGGCATCACCGTTGGCGAAGATGGCACCTCTCATCAAGCCATTGAGGATTTAGCCCTGTATTGTGCTCTTCCTGGTTTCGCTATCGTCGTTCCTGCCGATGCTATAGAGACTGCCGAGGTTATAAAGGCGGCTGCAGCCACCTATGGGCCTTTCTATATCAGGCTAGGTCGCGCTAAAACACCGCTCATTTATTCTGAAGACTACCATTTTACCCTGGGCAAAGCAGTAACTATGAAGCAGGGGGAAGATGCCACTATCATAGCCATGGGCATTATGGTGGCTAAGGCTTTGGAAGCAGCAGAGATACTGGCAAAGCAAGGGATAGATTGCCGAGTAATCAACATGCACACACTTAAACCGCTGGATGAAGAAACTATAGTCAAAGCAGCCACAGAGACGAGAGCCATTGTTGTTGCCGAAGAGCACTTAGCCCATGGTGGCTTGGGCAGCCGAGTTGCTCAAGTAGTAGTTAAAGAGAAGCCAGTGCCTATGGAATTTGTCAACCTTGGCGACAGATATGCCCTATCAGGCAAACCCGAGGAGCTGCTGCAAAGATATGGATTGACTGCCAAGGATATTGCAGAGGCAGTGAAAGCAGTGGTCAAGAGGAAATAAGCCACGCTTACCACCTGTAAAACAGACTTCATTCAGTCCACTTAAGGAAGGTGGACATAGCAAGAAGCTGATTTAAATTCTTGACTGATTGAGAGGCGCAGGAGATGGTTTTAGCCTTTAATCCATAATAGGTATTTTCTGTAACCGAGATTAAGCCGTGAGCGAGGATGGAGCTATTCCTCTTTGATAATAGATTCCTCAACTCCTTATCTTGCCGGAAGTTTTCGCCCAAATTGTCACCTTTAGCAGCAAGGAGCTGGTAATCCTTTTCTAAAGCTATCTTGATTTTGACTTTGCCTTCTATATGCCATTCTTGTTTCAACTCTTGTGGTATGTCTTCAACGCTAACACTGCTGGTATCCTCTATCCCGTATTTTTTTATCTGGTACTGCCCGACCAGCTCTATAACCCTGTAAAGGCGGGCTACGGCATCATCGTATTTGCCTTCAATTTCACCTCTCCTCTGAGCATTGCTTATTATGTCGGCTATGTAGTAAGGTTCTTTTTCTTCGTCACGCAGTAACTTGCCCAAGAAAGCCTTGTTCTGTGCAAAGGCATCTAATTTAACTTGTTTCAGACAATTGAAAGCCTCCTCGTGGTTGAATTTATCCCAAGATGAGTAAGCCAGAGATACTTGTTTGAGAGGATTCGAGTAGGAAGAGAGCCAATCCGTGTCAGGGACAGCACCTTCGATTTCCCCAATGATGCTTAGACAGGCATCGAAGCGACACTGGTTAAAGAAGCTAATGGCTTTCAGTAAGTTTCTCTCTCTGGTAATGAAATAAGGGCGTACTGAGTGGATTTTCTCCAATCCTTTCGTGACGATGCCATTATGTCTCTCACCAGCCACATAGGTTAAATTATCAGCCTCGTAAAGGCCACCCAGAATGACCAGTGTGCCGGTCATAGCCTTTGTTCCTGAAGTATAATCAACTGTAACGAAGTCAAACTCTTCTCTTATTTCCTTGAATTTAAAGGAGAGTTCCTGATAGCAGCTCTGGATATCATCGGGGTCTTTTATCTCAATAAGCTCGTATTGTTTATCCTTGTCAATTTGAGAAATGATTAAGGGCAGAATAGTCTTGCGACTTTCCTGGCTAACTATAAAAAATACCTTATCCGCATTGCAGTTTTTAATGCTGTAAGCTATGGCAGAGGCTAAGCTATCCAATGCCTCCTGTGTGCCTCTAACGCCAGTGCCTACAGAAATTACCAGCGCCTTTCCCATTGATACCACCCTATCCTAGTTTACCATCTTTGGTCAAATAACATCCCCTTTCAAGGATTAGGTTCTTTCCCACTCTCATCCCTCGGGATTTACGGTGTTGAGATTTTCCTTCTCTGCCGCATCTAAGAGATTTTTGTCGCTGCAAGTAAAGGTAATCCCTTCCTTGACTCTATTCTTGATGAGAAGGGCAGAGGCAAGATGGATAGCATCAAAACCCCTCAGGGGATAGTTATCAATAAGCCTTCTGGTAGCCTTCAATACCTCATCGCTCAACTCTACAACAATATAAGCTTCCCATTCGGATTCAAACCTCTGGCAAAGGGAAACATAGTCCTTTTCGGTGATATAGCCTTCTCTTCTACGACGGGAGAAGGCAGCTAAAGCTTCGGCATAGGCAACCTTGGCAGTAACCTTGCTCTCTTCCTTTTCAAAAAAGCTATGAATTATCCCTGAGCCCCTCTCACTTACATACCTCTTTACAAGGGCACTAGTATCCAGATAGATCACCTTCGGTCCTCGATTACAGCGCTGGATACCGTG
>CAZPDE010000044.1:0-10111 GCA_964585315.1 uncultured Dehalococcoidales bacterium
CCCTGTTGCCTGAAATCTCTTTACTCAGGCTCATTTTTCGATTAGAATAGAGTACCTGTCAATAGCTTTAGTCAATAGCCTTTTGGTAATGGGTTAACATAAGAAGAAAGTCATAGGTGGGATGATACTAGGAAGCCATCATTTTAACCTTTTGCTGCAAAGGCTCTAGTATATCCTTTAATATTACTGACGCCTGCATAATCTCTATGCCAATAATCTGACGCTCTTTATCCAATTCAACATTTATATTTGGCTGTATCTCGATAAACTCCTCCTCTTCACCTTCCCTCGCTATATACAGGATGTCACTTTCTTTATCATATATAGATTTAAGACCCGGTTTCATAACCTTTGCCACCTCCCTGTGGAAACCCGATTATCCTTCTGTCCCTTCTTCAACGGATGTATAGTTAACAAAACAATAACCCCGCGAATAGTGAAATTCCAACTATAACTAAAACCTTTCGCCGCCGGACATTACCTGATTGTATGTCATTAGGATAGATACGACAAGTAGCTGATGTAGTCGATAGGCTTTTGGTAATGGGTTGGCATAAGAAGAAAGTCATAGATGTCCTAACTAAAATCAAAAATCAAACATCAAACATCAAAATGACAAATCAACTAAAATTAAATATCAAAGATAAAACATCAAAATGACAAATCAACTAAAATCAAAAATCAAACATCAAACATCAAAATGACAAATCAACTAAAATCAAATATCAAACATCAAAAATCAAAATGACAATTCAAAGCTCAAAAATGCTTTACTAAACTGATCTTTAATTTTTGCTTTGTATTTTTGCCTTTTGCATTTTAATCTTTTATTTAGCTTTGTAGTTGCCTGATTCATCAGGCTTCTACCGCCCAATAAATTGGGCAACTACACCTTTGAACTCCCTCTCTCTTTTGTCACCCTGACCCTGAACGCAGTGAAGGGGAAGGGTCTCAGAGATTCTTCGCCTTTGGCTCAGAATGACAATAGGATTTGGCTCAGAATGACAATAGGATTTGGCTCAGAATGACAGGTCGCGGCTTTAGCATCAAGCTTTGGTAACCATTACCTTGACCTGGTAGCCTAATCGGGACAAGAAACTTTCATAGTCTTCCCAAGTTAGTCCGAAAGCTTGCACATCAGCTAATCCCAAACGAGCCACAATGTCTCGCAAAGTTTCTTCTTCAAAATCTGCTTCCATCATAGCAGACTCTGCCCAGTCAACTAGCTCAGCATGGGTGATATGGTGCTCAAGATAATCTATAAGTTTTTCAACTACCTCGCTGCGTGTGACTTTCATTGTTTACCTTCCTGTGACCTTTATCCATGGGAAATTTTTCATGAATCTCAACCAGGTGTCCCGTTTCATCATAAATCTCCTGCCAGAACTTTGTCGTTTGCTCCAGAGCGTCTACTTCCTTAATATATCGAGCTTTCCAGCCATAGCGTCCCTTGACTTCGTAGAAATAACGGGGGTGTCCAAAAACCTCTGTAGGGGAGTCCCTTGTGGGCTCCCGCAAATTGGGAGGGGACAAGCCCCTCCACTACGAGGGTACTGGAACTTCCTCTCATTCTCGGTACGCTTGTGTTCACTTTCCACCGAGGAACGGCTAGAATACCTTTTCCAAATCGAGGCAAATCCCTTGGAGCAGGGGAGAAACAAAGGTTTCTTTCTTGCTATAGATGCCTGCTGGCTCAAAGCCATTTTCGCCCAGTTCCAGAACCTCTATACTTTGCTTATCAGGATCGACAAGCCAATACTCCTTAACGCCATAGCGGGCATAAAGGGTGCGCTTATAAGTTTTGTCCCTTTCAGCAGTTGCCGGGGAAAGTATCTCTATAATTAAGTCTGGAGCTCCTTGAATATTTTCTTTGGTGATGATTGCTTGCTTTTGCTTGGCGATGAATAAAATATCCGGCTGAGCCACATCCTCTTGGGAAAATACCACATCTAGGGGGGCATTATAGATAACTCCAAGGTCATGAGAACGGACAAAATCTCCTAAGGCATATCCTAAATTCCAAGAGATTCTCTGGTGATAGGTAGTAGGCGAAGGAACCATAATAAGCTCTCCTTCTAAAAGCTCATACCTTTTAGTTTCAGACTCAGGCAAGCTTCTATAATCCCTATAAGTAAATTTTATCCTGGATTTTAACATCGCTCTGCTTTTAAGTTATAGCATAGAGGAAATTTTTTCAGCACCACAGTAGCTCTATCAGGAAAGGAAATACCAGCGAATTCTGGAGAGACTATAAGGATATCCCAGTCACTTTCCTCGAGCCAATCTCCTCTGGCCCTTGAGCCGAACAAGAAGGCGCTTTTTATTTCCAGCGGCGAATTGTGGAGCAATTCCTTGAGATGTTCTACATCACTAATCTTAATTCCTCTTTCACCCATTGTAATATCTCCTGTCCCATCCTGAGATGCATCTCGGCGGAGGCGCTGTCATACAATCTCGCTGGCACGGCGTTGGCAGCGCTTACTCGCAGTATCTAGGTCCTCCTGTGCTTGCTCCCATAGCCTGATGCTTTCCCTTCGTATTTCGTTTCCCTAGCTTATTGTAGCATACATGATGCTTGCTCCCTAATAAATCCCAATGGAAAATCAAAATGCAAAAATACCTGTAGCCTACCGTCATTGCGGTGAGCCATAGTTGCGAGGCGAAGCCGTGGCAACCTCATTAGATTGCTTCGTCGCTTGCCCCTTCGCTTTGCTCAGGGCTTCGGCTCACTCTCGCAATGACAACGGGGAATGACTATCGACTATCAACCTAGAACCTACCCCCAACTGTGCCGCCTCACCCTGATAAATTGGTTTGCGAGTGGGAACATTGGGGAAAAAGGTGCTATAAACTTTGCCACTCTGATAAGGAAATCTTCTTACCTATAATGTGTTCCACTTCTTTAACAAGCAGCTTGAGCTGAGCTACTGAGAATTCAGTGTTGCTCGGAATAGCTAAAGTGTGCCTGGCATAGCGCATATAAAAATGACGCCCACCTGGTTCAGGTGGGCTAAAACCTAATCTGGTCAATTTCCTTATGAAAATTCTTCTTTTGCAAGGTGCCCATCTAGCCATGGGCAGCAGTTTCCTTCAGAGTTGGTATCCCTTTGTTCAAGTCTATTTCATCTATAATAGGCAAGTAGTCACCATGCCTTATCTTGACCAATAGCCAGCCTTCAAGAACCGACCTCAATTCATTTTGACATTCATAAAGGGTTTCACCAAAGGCAATCGTCCCCACGCATTCAGGAATCTTGCCACAATAAGTCCCGTCTTCGAGCTTGTCATACATCGCCTTGCTCATTGCTTTACCTATGTACTCAGTAAGCATAACCACCCTCCACACCAAATTGTAGTATAGCTGGCGAGCACTGTCAAAGGAACACAACCTGGCAATAGGAAGTTTTTACTGTAGTTGCGGGTGTGGTGGTGCGTACAGAATTATTGTAGTTGCCTGATTTATCAGGCAGGCTCGCCCAATAAATTGGGCAACTACAGAGATTGCTTCGTCGCTTGCCCCTTCGCTTTGCTCAGGGCTTCGGCTCACCCTCGCAATGACAAAAGGGAGTGACTAGAGTCTAACAACTGATAGCTGACGGCTGAATGCTGACAGCTAATCCTTCGCCTCGCAGCGATGAACTGGCTTTGAGCGCAAAGGCACACTACGAAGTTGCTTAGCGAAAAGCAATTTGCTACCATTATTTGGAAGTTATGGCCAATTTTGAATTAACTCGATGTCCAAGAAAATCATATTTCGCTCTAGTAATAACAGCCTATCCGGCTAGGGCTAAATGGTATTTAAAGGGGAAATTATGAACATAAAATATATCAAGGATATAGATATTCTCAATATAGAGCTAAAAGAAGGGAAATTTCAATATAGCCACGAGCTTGGCGAGGGAATTATCATGGATCTGAGCGAAGATGGAGAAATATTAAGCATCGAAATAATCGATGCCTCAAAACGGCTAGGACAAGACATTGCTGCTAAGATAGCTGACAAATACTTGGCTACAGTTTGAATTGTAGACCCTACGATTGTTGTGCTGCCAAGGCGGGGATGAACCCCGCCACTACAGCTTTCTTATAAAACCCTAACAAATATCAAAAATCAAAGATAAAACATCAAAATGACAAATCAAAAATCAAAAGTGTTTCAATTTCTAATATCTAATTTCTAAACAAATTCAAGGTTGAGCATACAGCTATCAGCATTCAGCAATCAGCTTTCAATATCCATCTGATGGCTGACCGCTGACTACTGACTGCTTTTCTTATTTCGTGCTTAGGATTTACCTTGTCGTAGGGTCAGGGCTTGTCCCTGACCTCCCTGCCATTGCGAGCCTTCCCTCCCTGTCATTGCGAACCCTTCGCTCTCTGTCATTCTGACCCTGAACGAAGTGAAGGGGAAGAATCTCATACCGCTCAGGACAGGCTCCGTGTGGCAATCTCATTAGATTGCTTCGTCGCTTGCCCCTTCGCTGATTGCCACGCCTTCGGCTCGCAACTTTGGCTCAGGGCTTCGGCTCACCCTCGCAATGACAAGGAGGGAAGTCAAGTATCACCAATCACATGAACGAGCACAGGGTGCGTGTCAAATCAATTAAGCAGGTAACCCAACTGGGGGTGTTGACACAGTAGTATGATAGCGGTTAAATTATGCGAGATTCCTCTTCCCTTAGTGGGAGGAAGTCATCAGTTATGGAAGCAGAGAGGACAAAAAGGTGTCTGATATGAGTAGGAGACCAGCGAAGATAGCGATAGACGCCATGGGTGGGGATTACGCCCCCGAGGAAATAGTCAAGGGGGCAATCGGGGCAGCCAGGGAGGGTGGAATCGAGCTCATATTGGTAGGCTCTGAGGATGCTATCCAGAGGGAGCTAAGGAAATACGATGCTTCTACTCTCCCCATTCGCGTGGTGAATGCTAGCGAGGCTATTCAGGAAGGCGAGTCCCCTGTAGCTGTGCTGCATCACAAGTCGGATGCCTCTTTGTTGGTAGCTATGCGTTTGGTGAAGGAGGGGAAAGCTGATGCTGTAGTAAGCATGGGCTCTACAGGCGCAGTTATGGTGAGTGCCATTGAAATTCTGGGAAAGCTGGAAGGTATCAGACGTCCCAGCGCCGGTGGCTTTCTTTGCGGCTTCGCCCCCAATACTGTGGTGTTTGATATGGGACCAAATGCTGATTGTAAGCCGCGTGATTTACTCAATTTTGCCGCCATAGGCTCTGTTGTTGCCCAAAAGATATTACATATCAGTAACCCTACGGTGGCATTGCTCAGCAATGGTGTTGAGGAAGGAAAAGGAAACCTTCTGGTAAAGAAAGCTTACCCCCTATTTAAGGAAAGCCACCTGAACTTTATTGGCAATATAGAGGGACACGATATTCCCTTTGGCAAGGCAAATGTCATCGTTTGTGATGGATTTTCAGGGAACATTCTGCTAAAGTTCTGCGAAGGTTTAGGTGAAGCTGTGATTGAGCGATTGAGGATTGCTTTGGATAAACAACTTGCTGAGGAGCAAATAGAGATTATCGCCGATAATTTGTTTGCACTGACTCATACCGCAGAGCAAGGTGGCCCGATTTTCGGAGTGGATGGTGTTGCGGTAATTGGGCATGGTCGCTCTAAAGCCCCGCAGGTAACTAGCACCATACATATGGCAAAGATGGTAGTGGAATCGAATTTGGTGGAAGAGATAAAGTTAGAGCTAGCTAAGATAAAAAATGAAGGTTAAAATTTTGGGGGCACACGGGCTGGAATCGAATGCGACAAAATTCATGTCAATATTGGTTGACGGAGTTCTCGCCCTGGATGCTGGAGCTCTGGCATCCAGCTTATCCTTATCACAACAAGGAAAACTAAAAGCCATATTGCTAACCCATTCGCATGCTGACCATATTATGGGATTGGCGAGTTTATCCATGCGCGCCTTTCTTATTGGCGCTACTGTGGAAGTCTATGCCATCAAGGATACCATAGATGCTATCACAACCCATGTTTTCAATGGTGTGATTCATCCCGATTTCACCAGAATGCCCTCGGTGGAGAAGCCAGCGCTGCGATTTCATGTACTGGAGACATATAAACCGCAATCCATCGACGGCTACTCCATCCTTGCCTTTCTTGTCTATCATAGTGTTCCTGCTGCGGGTTATCAGGTTACTTCTAAGGATGGGAAGAGCGTATTGTACAGTGGAGATACAGGACCGGGAGTGCCTTCACACTGGGAATATATTCACCCTGACCTGCTTATCCTCGACTGTGGCGGGTCAAGCAAGTGGAGCGCACAAGGTAGCAAGTCGGGTCATATGACTCCTGCCTTGCTCAAGCCAGAGCTGGTTGAATTTCGCCGGCAGAAGGGTTATCTTCCCCCTATTGTTTTAGTGCATATGGCTCCGCCTTTGGAGAATGAAATCAAGGGAGAGACTGCTGAATTAGCCAGAGAGCTAGAAGCCAAAATTGACCTTGGTTATGAAGGAATGGAGATTGAAGTTTAAGTGAAGGGTCTCCAGACAATGCTGAAAGTGAAAATCCTAAGCACGAAATAAGAAAAGTAGTCAGTAGTCAGCGGTCAGCCATCAGATGGATATTGAAAGCTGATTGCTGAATGCTGATAGCTGTATGCTCAACCTTGGATTTGTTTAGAAATTAGATATTAGAAATTGAAGCATTTTTGAGCTTTGAATTGTCATTTTGATGTTTGATATTTGATTTTAGTTGATTTGTCATTTTAATTTTTTATCTTTGATTTTTAATTTTGGTTGATTTGTAATTTTGATATTTAATTTTTGATTTTAGTTGATTTAGGATTTCGTCGAATGGAGGTGAATTATGTCAGTAGCAGTAATCGTTTCTAGTGACTCTGGTATAGTCGGGGAGATAGCAGAAAAGTATAATGTTCGGGTGGTTCCCCTGCATGTGATGTGGGATGGGAAGCAATATGCCGATGGGGTGGATATAACCCCAGCGGAATTTCATGCTCGGCTGAAGACATCGGATACCTGGCCAACTACAGATAGCGCAGTTCAAGGAGAACTATATGAGATGTGTGAAGAGTTGAAGGGCAAGGTGGATGGCGTAGTTGCTATTATGCTCAGCCCCAACACTCCGGCAATGGGTTACCAATCAGCCTTGACAGCCAAAGATATGGTTGAAGGTATTCCTGTCGAGGTTGTTGATTCTCATTACACCACAGTGGCTTTGGGGCTAATAGGCACCGCCGCTGGACAGGCAGCAGCGGCTGGTGCTACTCTGGAAGAGGTAGTCAAAGCTACTGAGAGTGTTATCCCCAAAATGAATGTTTTCCTTAATCCAGGCTCGATAAGCTATTTCCTGCACACCGGCCGTGTTGCCGAATCAGAGGTGGGCTCGCGCGAGGATAGCTACATTATTAGCATCATAGAGGGCAAATTTACTCCAATTGAGAATTACCCCACCAGGAAGGAAGCGCGTCATCGTCTCCAAGAATTGGTGAAAGAAAAAGCCAGAAAAGATACGGCTCTTCATGTTGGGGTAGTACAATCGGCAATTATGGAAGAAGCTGAAGAGTTCCAGAAATGGATAGAATCTCAATACAACTGCGCTGAGCTCTGGATACAAGAAGCTCCTCCGGTAGCGGCAATCCACCTGAGTCCGGAGTCGCTCGGAGTTGCTTTTTATAATGAATAAGCTAGGAGGTGTTTCATGCCAGCAGTAACGGAAAGGGAACTAGATGGTCTGGGCTTAAAGAGGGCGTTAGAAATAGCTAAGACGCGGTTAGAGGAACATATTGACGAAGTCAATTCCCTCAATGTCTTCCCTGTCCCTGATGGTGACACCGGTATAAACATGTTCTTGACCATGAAATCGGCAGTTGAAGCTATGGAGAAGTCACAGGATACCTCGGCATCCGCAATCTCCGCCTCGGCAGCCAGGGGAGCTCTCATGGGAGCCAGGGGCAACTCTGGCGTTATTCTCTCCCAAATACTGAAGGGCGTAGCTGAAGGGATAAAGGAAAGCAAGAGTTTTTCCTCCTCTGATTTGGCTAATGCCCTCCACCTCGGCTCAGAAAGGGCGTATAAAGTTGTGGCTAATCCGGTGGAGGGAACCATGCTCACCGTCATCAGAGAAGTTTCTGAAGCGGCTTCTGACACCGCTGAAAGGGGGGGCAGTTTTGCCCACACTATAATGTCTGTTGTGTCACGAGCGAAGAAGACGGTGAAGAGGACGCCGGAGATGCTTCCCGTGTTAAAGGAGGCTGGGGTGGTAGACGCTGGAGCCAAAGGTTTATATTATGTCTTTGAAGGCATGAAGGATTCTATTTGCAGAAAGTCGGCTCAGCGTCCTGCCAAGAAGTCTCTCCATCAAGCGCCATCTACCAGGAAAAAGGAAAGGGTGTATGGATTCGATGTTCAATTTTTACTGCAAGGCGAAAACTTGCCTTTTGAGGAAATACGAAACAAAGTTGCGGCGTCTGGTGAATGTCCCCTGGTAGTTGGCGATGAGAGCCTCATAAGGGTTCATGTGCATACTCTGAATCCTGAGGATATACTGGACTATGCCCGTAGCAAAGGGACGCTATCCGATGTCGTAGTTGAGGACATGGACTTGCAGGTTCGGGAAAAGATGGGGAAGGAGCAGTCAGTAATCAGCACTCAGCATTCAGTAATTAGCCCCAAGCTGAAAGCTGATGGCTGAAAGCTGATGGCTGAAAGCTGATGGCTAAAAGAAGAGTAGTAATTACCGGCGTTGGCGCCGTTACCCCATTGGCTGTTGGCGCTGAGCAATCATGGCAGGCATTATGCCAGGGCAAGTCTGGAGTAGCAAAAATCACCAAGTTCGACACCTCTAGTTTTAAGTCTCAGATTGCTGCTGAGGTAAAGGACTTCCACCCTGAGGATTTTCTCGATAAGAAGAAGATTCGCCGCACCGACCCCTTTATCCACTATGCTCTAGCAGCCACGCGCATGGCTTTAGAAGATTCTGGGTTGATTATTAATCAAAGCAACTGTGCTAGAGTGGGAATAGTGGTGGGCACATGCGCTGGCGGCATGATTACCTATGAAAAGAACCTTCTTACCCTTCGGGAGGAAGGACAGGATAAAGTTTCCCCTTTCTTTATTACCGGATTCATCGCTAATATGGCAGCGGGGGAAATCTCCATCATCTTTGGTGCCAAAGGTCCCAGCAAATGTGTGGCTACTGCCTGTGCTACTGGCACCCATTCCATTGGCGATGCCTTCAGGCTTATTCAGTATGGCGAAGCTGATGCCATGATTGCTGGAGGCAGCGATGCCTATATTCTCCCCATAGTCATCGCTGGACTGGATAGGATGAGAGCTATATCTAGAAGGAATGATATGCCAGAAAAAGCAAGCCGTCCCTTTGAAAAAAATCGCGATGGCTTCGTCCCAGGAGAAGGCGCTGGAATTGTTATTTTAGAAGAACTGGAATCAGCTATGAGACGTGAGGCTAAAATCTACGCTGAGCTTGTGGGCTATGGCTCCAACATCGATGGTCTTCATATCACAGAGCCAGACTGGGAGAATCAGGCGAAGTGTATCGAACTGGCTTTGCAAGATGCCGGTATCTCTCCAGATGAGGTTGATTACATCAATGCTCATGGAACCTCCACCATCCTCAATGATTTAACTGAGACCAAAGCTGTAAAAGCTGCCCTCGGAGAACATAGTAGAAAGGTGCCTGTAAGCTCCAACAAATCTATGACTGGGCATCTACTGGCAGCATCCGGTGTCGTGGAAGCTATCTTTGCTGTTTTAACCATCAGAGATGGCATAATCCCGCCTACCATAAACTATGAGACTCCCGACCCTGAATGCGACCTGGATTATGTTCCAAATGTAGCCAGAAGGACAGAGGTGAAAACCGCTCTTTCCAACTCCTTTGGCTTTGGTGGAGCTAATGCTGCCCTTGTTTTTAGGAAATTCAAGGAATAGCGTCAAATAAAGTTTTTCAGCTACCCTAAAGACAAAGGCCAAAATTAAAAATCAAAGATAAAACATCAAAATGACAATCCAACTAAAATCAAATATCAAACATCAAAAGTCAAAATGACAAATGAGCCTGTTGCACAAACCCCTTCTATAAGTTGAGTGTTATGCTAAAATAGAG
>CAZPDE010000045.1:0-9836 GCA_964585315.1 uncultured Dehalococcoidales bacterium
CTTGTATTGGAAATCGATACCCTCTCCAGGCTCATCTTGTATTGGAAGAGACTTGCACTATCCACATCAACCATGTTATATTACACTGGTTTTGTTACTTCGCGTCATCTGAGGTGGAAATTTGATAGAGAATGCTTTATTAAAAGAACTTTTAGAAGCAGGCGCCCACTTTGGTCATTATACTAGCTACTGGCATCCCAAGATGAAAAAATATATCTTTACCCAACGCAACGGCATCCATATTATCGATTTGGAACAGACAGTTACAATGTTAGAAAAGGCATGCAACTTCGTCCAAGATCTGCTAGCCGGAGGGCAAAGTATCCTTTTTGTAGGCACCAAGAAACAAGCTCAACAGACGATAGAAGAGGAAGCTACAAGGTGCGGCATGAATTATGTCAACCAGAGATGGCTAGGTGGAATGTTGACTAACTTCGCCACTATACAAACTCGGATTGATTATTTAGTCCGTTTGGAGGATAAAAGGGACAAAGGCGAGTTTGATTCTTTATTCAAGAAGGAAAGGCTAAAGCTAGAAAAAGAACTCCTGCGATTGAATGTCCAAATGGGCGGCTTCAAGGAAATGACTATTCTCCCTAGTGCTCTTTTCATCGTTGACCCTATTAAGGATAAAATTGCTCTTGCTGAAGCTAAGAAATTGGACATCCCTGTGATTGCTATCGTAGATACTAATTGTAATCCTGATGACATTGATTATCCTGTTCCTGCTAACGATGATGCCGTCAAAGCAATCAAATTGGTTTGCAGCAAAATAGCTGATGCGGTGATAGAGGGTAAAGCTGCGACAGTTTCCGAGGAAGCGGAAACTGTTGAATTAACTACCACAGAGTCAGAAAAGGCCATTGAAATTTTAGGCTCCTATAGTTTTGAGCCAGAAAAAGACTAACCCATTGGACTTCCTTAAAATGAAAATTTCAACTGAGGCGATAAAAGAGGTAAGGGATAGAACTAACGGGGGTGTACTGGAGTGTAAGAATGCTCTATTGGAAACGAGTGGAAATATAGAAAAGGCAATTGAGATTTTGAAAAGTCGTGGATTGGCAATTGCCGAAAAGAAAAAGGAACGTGTTGCCAGTGAAGGTGTAATAGAAGCTTATATCCATCATACCAAGCGAATAGGAGTGCTAGTGGAGTTAAATTGTGAAACTGACTTTGTAGCTCACACTGATGAATTTAGAGAGCTGGCTCGCAACTTAGCCATGCAAGTAGCTGCTACATCGCCACAATTTATCACTGTCGAAGAGGTACCATCAGAAACAGAAATAGACCCCCAAACCCATTGCCTTCTTAGCCAGCTCTTTATTAAAGAGCCTGCCAAGACTGTTCAGGAAATTATTGCGGAAACAATTGCTAAAGTGGGTGAGAACATAAAGGTGCGAAGATTTGTTAGATTTGAGATTGGCGCTTAATCATTGATAGCTCCTTTCACTTGGGAAAGTAAATCAACATTCGCATTTTTGGCCAAAATTGGCGATGGCAGATGAAATACTTAATGAACTGAACTCAAGAATGCAGCGGGCTGTAGATGGTTTAGTTAGAGAGTTAGCTGCTATCCGCACTGGGCGGGCTACCCCAACTTTAGTCGAAAACATTATGGTTGACTACCATGGTGCATTTACTCCACTCCGTCAGACTGCTAGCATATCTATACCCGAGGCTAATTTAATTATCATTCAACCTTGGGAGCGCACATCATTGCATAACATTGAAAAAGCCATCCTCAAAGCTGACATTGGCATTAACCCTCTAAATGATGGCAATGTAATTCGGGTAATCATTCCCTCTCTCAACGAAGAGCGCCGCACAGAGTTAGCCAAGTTGGTATCTAAAAGAGTGGAGGAGCGGCGAGTGGTATTACGTAATATAAGACGAGATAGCATTGAAAAGTTGAGGGAAATGGAGAAAAACAAGGAACTATCACAGGACGAGCTTAAAAGCAGTATCAAACAAGTTGATGCCATCAGTGATAGCTTCATAGACGAAGTAAAGAGGATAGGGCAAGACAAAGAAAAGGAAATGAGAGAAGTATAAATGGATTTTGAGTTTACCGAGGAGCAAAAAATGTTTAGGGAGGCAATACGAAACTTCGTTAGCACTGAACTTGCCCCTTTGGTTAGTGAAGCAGAGAAAAACGAAGAGTTTCCAGTACAGCTTCTCCCTAAGATGGGGGAATTAGGTTATTTATGTCCCGGATACCCTACTGAAATAGGTGGTGGAGGCTTAGGAATGATAGGTGAGTGTATACAGGTGGAAGAGATATGCCGAGGCGCGAGTGATGGCATAGGTGCAGGCATAATGGCTAATCATGGGATTGGCACCTTGCCTATCTATGAGCACGGCACTGAGTCCCAAAAACAGAGATATCTCCTTCCCGCAATCAAGGGACAGAAGATAAGCGCTTTTGGGCTTACTGAACCCAATGCCGGCTCCGACGCTGCTGCTATAGAAACTACCTACAGGAAAGAAGGAAATAAGTACATCTTGAATGGTGGCAAGATTTACATTACTAACGGGCCAATTTGCGATTATGTAAACGTTGCTGCCACTGTGGATAAAAACAAAGGATATCATGGTATAAGCATGTTTATTGTAGATAAAGATGCCCCTGGCTTTAGCTGCACAAAGATGCATAAATTTTGCTGCCGCGCTGCTAGCACAGGTCAACTATTTTTTGATAACTGCGTTGTTCCCGAAGAGAATTTGATTGGTGAGGAAGGTAGAGGATTTCGATACTTAATGGAAACTTTGGATAGCGGCAGGATTTCTCATAGTTCCCGGAGCCTTGGCTCTGCAGAAGCTGCCTTCGATGCTACTCTCCAATTTGCTAAGGAAAGGGTGCAATTTGGACAACCTATCGCCAAATTCCAAAGCATTTCTTTCAGATTGGCACATCTCGCTATGGAACTGGAAGCAGCAAAGTGGCTGTTGTACCACGCTGCTTGGCTCTATGACCAGGGCAAGCCGTGTACCAAAGAAGCCTCTATGTGCAAGCTCTTCTGCAGCGAGACAGGGCAGCATGTGGTTACTGAAGCAATGCAGATTCATGGCGGTGCTGGAATTCTAGAAGATTCTGTCATCCACCGCTACTACCGAGATTCTCGCCTTTTCACCATCACCGAAGGAACTTCAGAAATTCAGCAGATTATTATCTCCAGACAACTCGGTATTCGCTGATAAATAATAAAGTCAGGCAAGCCTGCAGCATCTGGAAAACTGCTACAATAGATTATGCTCAAGCAAAGAATCATCACTGCCGTTGTAGGCATACCCCTTATTATCGTTGCTGTCTGGTTTAGTAACCCTGAGTTTGTTATCCCTGGGTTTGTTATCCTTATAGCTGTTGTGGCATTAGTCGGCATCTTCGAGTTTTACCACATAGTTGGTTTTGATAGGAAAGAGCCCATAATTTACTTTGGCTTGCTGTGGGCGCTGGCACTTGTTTTGAGCCCTCATTATAAGAATGCCAATATATTACCCATAGCTATGACCGCTGCTGTAGTGATTTCCTTAGTCTGGTTATTGTGTCGCTCACCCCGAGAAAGGGCATTCCATAATTGGGCATGGATAGTGGCTGGTGTTCTTTATGTCGGATGGATGCTTGGCTACTGGCTGAATTTGCGCATTATGCCTGGTGGTAAGAGCTTGGTTTACCTAGCCATGTTCACTGCATTTGCCAATGATACCGGCGCTTTTTTTATTGGGAGGAAATGGGGTAAACACAAGCTAGTCTCTTCTATAAGCCCGGGTAAAACTTGGGAAGGAGCATTAGGGGGTTTATTAAGTGCTATTGTAGTCGCCATGGCAATATCCCGGATTCCCATCCTCTTTCATCTCCCACCCCTGGAATACTGGTTGGTTATTCCCCTAGGCTTCCTTATCAGCCTCTTTGCCCAACTTGGTGATTTGGTAGAATCCTTGTTCAAGCGTAATATGGGAGTAAAGGAATCGGGCAAGTTGCTACCAGGGCATGGTGGCGTTCTTGACCGCTTTGATAGCCTTATCTTTGTCGGTCCAATGGTATACTATTATGTGTTATGGGTGATGTAAAGAAAATAGCTATTCTGGGCTCAACAGGCTCCATAGGGCAACAAGCTCTAAGTGTAATCCATGCCCTGCCTGACAGATTCCAGGTAATAGGGTTGGCAGGAGGCAAAAATTTGGAGCTTCTTAAAAGGCAAATTAGCGAATTTCAGCCTAAAATGTTTTATTCCTCCGCCGAGCCTGATTTTGATTATGGCGGGGAATTTCTATCTATGGAAGAAATAGCCTGTCATCCTGAGGTTGACCTCGTTATCGTAGCTACCTCAGGTAAAGCAGGACTAAGTCCTACGCTAGCGGCTCTAAGAGCAGGAAAACTGGTTGCTCTAGCTAACAAAGAGGTATTAGTGATGGCAGGCGAAATTATCACTCATGAAGCCGGCATCCATCAAGCCCGAATTCTGCCTATCGATAGCGAACATAGTGCCATCTGGCAATGTTCGCAAGGGGAGAAAAGCAAACCGCAGCGGCTTTTTTTAACTGCCTCTGGAGGCCCATTTTATCACTATTCTCAGCCACGATTGAGTGAAGTAACTGTGGAGCAAGCCCTTCACCATCCTACATGGAAAATGGGAAGAAAGGTAACTATTGATTCAGCAACGCTTATGAATAAGGGATTAGAAGTTATCGAAGCTCATTGGCTTTTTGACATTCCTTTTGACAACATCGAAATACTAATCCATCCACAGTCCATCGTTCATTCCATGGTAGAGTTTGCCGATGGCTCTGTAAAAGCCCAGCTTTCCTTCCCCAGTATGAGCTTGCCCATTCAATATGCCCTTTGTTATCCCGAAAGATTGCCTAATCCCGAGCTGCCGCGCCTTGATTGGAGCAAAGTCCAATCTCTAAACTTTGAGCAGGTGGACTATAGCAAATTCCCCTGTCTTAAATTAGCATTGGAGGCTGGCAAACTAGGAGGAACTTTCCCTGCAGTGCTTTGCGCTGCCGATGAGGTAGCTGTAGAGCTTTTCCTTAATCACCGTATCGGTTTTACCGATATACCGGGAATAGTGCAAAAAACACTGGAGCAGCATCAGCCAATTACTCAGCCGTCTTTAGAAGAAATCTTAGCTGCTGATGCCTGGGCATGGGAATATGCTGAGCGCCTTTCCCTGGGTCATTGCGAGGTTGGAAATGCTTTCCAGCATTGATGGGATAAGACGATGAATATCGCAATAATCATTATTGTTTTCATTGTGTCTTTATTCGTGATGGTCACTCTTCACGAGTTAGGACATTTCATAACTGCCAAGCGTGCTGGAGTAAAGGTAGAAGAGTTTGGCTTGGGGCTTCCTCCACGACTTTTCTGCATTAAACGAGGGGAAACAATATATTCAATCAATGCCGTACCCTTTGGAGCCTTTGTCAAGGCTGCAGGAGAAGATGACCCCACAGTTCCTCGGAGTTTAGCTAGCAGAAGACCATGGACCAGGTTAGGAATCTATGCTGCCGGTCCGCTAGTGAACATTTTTCTCGCTTTTATTCTCCTTAGTGGCTTCTTTATGCTACCTACAAGTGTAATAGCTGGCAACGGGATTATGGTGCATTCCATAGTAGAAAATTCACCTGCGGAAGAAGCCGGCATTAAGCCTGGGGATGTAATTTTGCAGGTAAATGAGCAGCCTGTTTACAGATGGGCAGAGCTACAAAACATAGTGAATTCCAGTGAAGAAGGAGAGGAAATAGTCTTACTTCTGCAAAGGGATGGAAACCAGGAGAAAACAAGGTTAAGTCCTAAATTTGACTCCGAACTACAGCGCCGAACAATAGGCATTCTGCTTTGCTGGAATATGGTGAGCCAGGTAAAAGAAGACTCACCAGCCTATAAAGCTGGTATCAGACCAGGAGATACCATTCTAAGCCTTAATGAACAACCGATATATAACGATGAGAGCATGTCTCATGCCCTAGGTTCTGTTGAGGAAGGGGAAGAAATAAATCTAATTTTGCTCCGGGGACAGGAAACAATTTCAGCTACTCTGGTTGATGTTGGCTACGAGACTGAAGCGAAGCAATCTAGTCCACTAGGCATAAAGTTACACTGGGTAGATGGAACTCACATTGAGCGAGAGCGACTCCCAGTATGGAAAGCAGTTTACATTGGAGGTAGCTATATTATTCATATGCCAGCGCTGATAATAGCTGCTATTCCTATGATTAAAGAGGAACCTGGCAAGGCGCTAGTAGGACCGGTAGGCGCCGGTCACCTGACTGTAGAGTTTGTGGGATTATTTGGCTTCAGCAAGATGCTATTTATGGCTGGCATCATCAGCCTGGGACTTGGTTTATTTAACCTCTTTCCCTTCCCTCCTTTGGATGGTGGAGGGATGCTGGTGGCACTTATTGAAGGAGTTAGACGAGGAAAGCGACTTTCTCCTCGGGCAGTGAAGTTGGCTTACACCATAGGCACTGCTTGCTTGATTGCTCTTGCGGTCGCGATAACCGCCAATGATATATTCCGACTGATTGGCGGTGGGGGCTTTGGATTATGACACGCCGAAAGTCTATGCCTTTAAGGATTGGTAAGGTAATCGTTGGTGGTGATGCCCCGATTGCGGTGCAATCCATGACTAAGACTGACACTCGTGATGCATCTGCTACTATAAATCAGATTAAGGAGCTAGAAAACTGTGGCTGTGAGATAGTGCGAGTGGCAGTTCCTGATAAGGAAGCGGCTGAAAGCATCTCGGCTATAAAGAAAGGTGTTTCCTTACCTCTTATTGCTGATATACATTTTGATTATCGTTTGGCATTGCTTGCTTTACAGGCTGGAAGCGATGGACTTCGCCTCAATCCTGGCAACATGGGGGATAGGGAGCAAATTGCCAAGGTAGTAGCTGCGGCTAAAGAGAGAGAAATACCTATCCGCATTGGTGTAAATGCTGGCAGCTTACCGCCAAATTTCGAGGCTGATGCTCCGTTAGCTAAGCGAATGGTTGATATGGCATCGGAGCAGATACGGTTAATAGAGAGCCTGGATTTTAATTTAATCAAAGTTTCCCTTAAAGCCTTCGATGTGCCCACCACTGTTCAGGCTTATCAGCTAATTGCCGATAAAATGCTTTATCCTTTGCATTTAGGCATCACTGAGGCTGGACTTCCCCAGGCTGGAGCTATACGCAGCGCTATAGGCATCGGCATACTTCTATACCAAGGCATCGGTGATACCATTCGTGTTTCTCTCAGTGCTCATCCTTGCCAAGAGGTGCTTACTGCCTATGAAATCTTAAAAAGCCTGGGGCTTCGCCAGCATGGTCCAACCCTGGTAAGCTGTCCCACCTGCGGCAGGACAGAGGTTGACCTTATCGCTTTGGCTGAAGCTGTAAATAAGTACCTTGAAAAGATAACTAAACCAATCAAGGTGGCGGTTATGGGCTGCGTGGTCAATGGACCTGGCGAGGCTAGGGATGCCGATATCGGCATCGCCTGTGGCAAAGGCAAAGGCGCTATATTTAGGAAGGGAAAGGTGGTAAGAACCGTACCCGAGCAAAATCTTTTGGAAGCCTTAATGGCAGAAATAGATTCTATCTCCTTTGATGGGAGAGACCCATCAATATAATTTCTCCTCTCCCTTGAAGGGAGAGGATTAAGATGAGGGTGAAACGAAAATGCGTTTTTCTAAGCTTTTTGGTAAGAGATTAGAACAAATTGGAGATGGCACGAATCCCTAATTACGAGAAGGCGATTATAGAGCCAGTGAAGTTGCAGGATTATGTATTATCGGATACCCATCCAATTGGGCGATTTAAAGCAGCAGTATTTCGGCAAATGGGTTATACACGGAGGAACTGGGAACAACTTACCGAAGATATCCGCACACAACATCTTCCCCTTAATGCAGAGTTGGGAGAAAAGACAAAATATGGGCAAAAATATATAATAAGCAGTCAACAATTAGCTGATAGCTGAAAGCTGACAACTGATAGCTAACATATGAAGCATAAATTATTAGATTGCGTGGTTTTGGCAAAAGACCTTCCCGAGTTCGGTCTTCGTGGGGGAGATTTAGGGACAATAGTAGCAATATATGAGCCTGATGGGCTAGAGGTAGAGTTTATAAAAGCATCGGGGGAAACTCAGGCAGTACTTACGCTTACAGAAGCAGATATCAGACCGATTAAGGCTGATGATATCGTAAGTGTCAGGCCTTTAAGTTTGAGCGCATAAGAGCTTTTGATAATCTACAGCCTTATCACGAGTTTCTAGTTTCCGAGAGAGTCTTCAGTTATTTGAATTTGAATTGGTGTAAGCTAAAACGAGAATGCGTTTATCTAAGCTTTTTGGTAAGACTTTACGGCAGGCACCGGCAGAGGCTGAGAGCATAAGCCACCAGCTATTGCTCAGAGCAGGCATGATTGCCCAGGAAGCTGCTGGGATTTACTCTTATTTGCCTTTAGGGTGGCGAGTGCTCAGGAAGATAGAGCAGATAATCAGAGGGGAAATGGATAAGGCTGGCGGGCAGGAATTGATGCTGCCGGTATTGCAGCCCTTCGAACTGTGGCAACAATCAGGCCGCTATGTTTCCTTTGGCAAATCTCTATTCACTTTGACTGACCGTAAGGAGCATAAATTAGCTTTGGGACCCACTCATGAAGAAGTCATTGCTGACCTTGTTCATCGGTATGTGCAAAGCTATCGCGACCTTCCCCTTTTGCTTTATCAAATACAAACCAAGTTCCGTGATGAGCCTCGCTCTCGCGGCGGATTACTGAGAGTTCGTGAATTTATTATGAAGGATCTTTACAGTTTTGATGTTGATGAGGCTGGCTTGGACGAAAGCTACAAGAAAATGAGCCAGGTTTATAAGAATATTTATGCTCGTCTTGGCTTACCGGCTTTAATGGTAGAAGCTGATAGCGGCGCTATAGGTGGCAAGGAGTCCCATGAGTTTATGGTTATTACCGACTCCGGCGAAGATGAGATTATTTATTGTCCCAATTGTGGTTATGCCGCCAATGCGGAGAAAGCTCAGAGCGTTAAACAAAGGGCAAATAGTGAAGCATCTCTTCCCATGGGGGAAATAGCAACACCGAATTGCCAAACCATAGATGAGGTGGCTAGTTTTGTTGGAGTATCAACGAACCAAATGCTCAAAGCCGTGTTTTATTCCGCAGATGGTGAATTTATCTTCGTTGTTATTCGGGGCGACCTTGAAGTAAATGAAACGAAGTTAAAGAATACGCTGACGTACACTGAACTTCGCATGGCTACAGAAAGCGAAGTAACCAACGCTGGCTTAATAGCTGGTTTTGCCTCACCCATAGGCGTAAAAGGAGTCAAAGTCATTGCAGATGATTCTATAACTTTGGGCTCTAACTTCATCGCTGGCGCTAACAAGCCAGGATACCACTTCAGGAATGCAAATTACCCCAGAGATTTTCAAGTTGACCTTGTAGCTGATATTGCGTTAGCCCGCTCTGGGGATGGTTGTCCCAGGTGTGGCAGTAAACTTTCTTCCAGTCGTGGCATCGAGGTAGGTCATATATTTAAATTAGGCACCTTTATCAGCGAAAAAATGGAGGCATCCTTCCTAGATAAGGATGGTACATCCCGGTCTATTATCATGGGCTGCTATGGCATTGGATTGGGACGCTTATTAGCAGCAATAGTAGAACAAAGCTATGATGATAAAGGTATTATCTGGCCACTTTCCATTGCTCCCTATCAGGTTTATCTTTGCCCCCTCCACTCGGATAAACCTGAGGTCGCTTCCACTGCTGAAGATGTCTATCAGAAGCTGGAAAAAGAAGGCATTGAAGTGCTTTTCGATGACCGAA
>CAZPDE010000046.1:0-9798 GCA_964585315.1 uncultured Dehalococcoidales bacterium
GCCCTGATTTCAGGAAAACGTATCTATTTTCCCTGAAAATGTATGAAGTCGGGAGTCAGCGAGACTTGAACCACTAGCTATCAAATAAGATATTCAGGAATCAAAACTCATCATGTATATGCAACCATGTCTTTCCCCATTATCCCTGCGACCATGACTACCTCTTGAATTTCTCTAGTGCCATCGGCTATTTGGTGAGACAGGCAATCCATCAATCGCCTTCCCAGAGGATATTCCTCACTATAGCCTAGATGTCCATGGAATAATGTGCAGTCCCAAATAGCTTGGAAGGAAACTCTAGGGGCAAGGTACTTGGCCATAGCTGCTTCAATACTAGCTTCATGGAATCGGCCTTGGTCGACAAGTGAAAATGTCTTGTAACAAAGCAGCTTAGCTGCTTCAACTTGAGCGAAATTGTCAACCAGCCTGAAGGATATGCCTTCGAATTTCCCTATTGGCCGACCAAAAGCTTGGCGTTGCTTAACATACTCCACAGTCTCTTCTAAGGAAATCAACGCTAGTCCTATGCACCCGACTGCCAGGCTGGTGCGTAAGTAGTCAAGTGTCCTCATGAGAACCGGAAACCCAGCGCCTTCTTCTCCGCAAAGATATCTTGCCGGCACGCGCACATTATCGAACATGATGGAGCTAGCCGCAAGTCCTTTAACACCAATGTGGGGGATGAGAGTTCTTGAGATCCCTGGGAGGTTCAAAGGTATGACCAAAAGGCTTATGCCTCTGGCCCCTTTGGCGGGGTCCGTTACTACAGTTACCAGTCCATAATCAGCGTAAGCCCCGAAAGAGATGGACGTTTTTTCACCATTTACCACATAATGATCGCCTTTCCTTACCGCACTAGTTTGTATATGAGCGGCATCCGAGCCTACTTGAGGCTCAGTCATACACAAACAACCTATAACCTCACCTGAAATGAATTTTGGCGCAAGCTCATCTTGAGTTTCCTCAGTGCAAAACGCAATGCAATCTCCCAATACTTTAAGACCCACAGGCATTAGCTCTAACTCAAAGTACTCCCTAGCGATCTCTTCGCATGCTATGCCGATCGTTACAAAATCCCCTGGCTGCCCACCATATTTCTCTGGTAGCATAATTCCGAGCAGCCCCATATCAGCCATCTTTTTTATCCCTTCCCGAGGAAGCTCTGGCCTACCAAGGTATTCTTTGTGCAGTGAGCGCAGTTCTCTCACCGAGAAATCCCGACATGACCTCTGAAATATTAGTTGCGATTCATTAAAGTCCCATGCCATTTTGTCAATCCCTCCTATGAAAACATTGTAGCAGAGTGCAAAATTCTTCGTCAACCTTTGCTCTTGGCTTCCTATTTTTGGGTGGCTGCCAAAGAGAAAGTGTCCCCGCGTTCAAGATGCTCATTCTCCGCTACCTCAGCAACATTTAATACTGCTCCTGCAGGTGCGCCTGCTTTCTGCAACAGCTCCATAGCTTCGTAGCGCTCATGCTGGCTAGCGAATTGACTCATAATTATTGTTACCGAAAGTGGTGTCGTTGCCTCAAAAATACTGTTGCCCAAAAGGAGGGATATGACATAGAAGAGTACACCAAGGCAGTGCGAGGGCGATATTCCCTAGCGTCAAAGAAGGAGAAAGGCAAGATTTTATACGAGTTCACAAAAGTCACTGGCTATCATCAAAAGGCAGCTGTTCGGCTATTTCATCGTGGAAAACAGTCCAGGACAAATAAAAAACGTGGGTGCCTCAGATGGCACGGCCCCGCTGTAGCTGAAGCATTAAAAGTAGTTTGGGGAGCCACTGACCGTTTATGCTCCAAGCATTTACATCCGTTCCTGCCAGAGATGGTTAAATTTTTGAGGAGACATGGCGACAGGAACTGGCAGCAACCTACTATGGTCTTAATACTGTCATACTCCTGAAACAAATCAAGCGGAACGTCCTGCTACTTTTGAAGAAAGCCAACTCGCTCCAGTTCGGTGGCAACAACGCTGTACATCATGTTTAGTTAGTTTCCAATGGTAGCTTTTAACCCCAAAGACTGGATGAAATCTCTTAGTTGTTGAATATATTCCTTACTTGGCGACTTAGCTCCTTCCGCTGGATAAGATTTGTCCAGGTTCTCGTATTTCGACCTACTCCATTCATGATAAGGCAATAGGGATACTTTCTCGGCGCCCATTTTGATTCCTAGTTGCGCTACCTCTCTTATGTATTCTAAGGAATCGTTATAGCCCTCTATCAGTGGTATCCTCAACCAAACCCTATTTCCCCTGCGGGCGATCTCTTTAAGGTTTCTGAGAATCAATTGATTTCCCTTTCCAGTCCCCCACTTATGCTTTTTAGCATCTAAATGTTTAATATCGTAAAGAACAAGGTCAGTATAGTTCAATACGGCATCCAATACTTTCCAAGCTGAGTAGCCTGAGGTATCCAAGGCAGTGTGATACCCTTTTTGTTTACAAGATTTTAGCAATTCACAGGCAAATTTACCTTGAAACAATGGCTCACCACCAGAAACGGTTATCCCGCCACCTGAGTTTACGTAGAATTGACTGTCTCTTCCCGCTTCGTCCATTACCTCTTCTATGCTCATCCACTTGCCTACTTGAGTAATAGCATTTGTAGGGCAGACATCGGTGCACTTGAGGCACAGAGTACACTTTCGCCGATCGATGTTTATCACCTTAGCGCCCCCATGCTCAATGCTGATTGCATCTACGGGGCAAACATCTTGGCAAACACCGCACTTGGTGCACTCTGCGTCACGAGTCATTATCTCGATGAAAGCCGATTGAGATTCTGGATTGGAACACCAGCGACAACATAAGGGACATCCCTTTAAAAACAAGGTGGTCCTGATGCCAGGACCATCCTGTATGCTAAACCTCTGTATGTTGAATATCAGACCTCTTAACTCATTGCTAGCCATTGCCTCCATGCTGAATTAAAAGCCTTGCTCCGTTCTGGCAATGATCTGATTCTGAACTGTCTTTTCTAAATCAATGAAATACACGCTGAAGCCAGCAACTCTAACAACCAAGTCTTTATATTGCACAGGATGTTCTTGAGCATCCGACAAAGTCTGTCTATCCACCACATTGAACTGGATATGGTGTATGCCGAAGTCAACAAAAGTTCTTAAGTAAGCAGCAAATTGCTCTTTATACTCATCGCTCAAGTACTGCGGCAGGAATTTCTGGTTTAGAAGCTGAGTAAAAGTCCTTACATGGTCAATTTTGGCGGCAGACTTTAACACGGCTGTGTTCCCCTTGGTATCAGTCCCTACGGCAGGAGATACCGTCCCATCACAGAATAGGTCGCGATCCTTTCTTCCATCTGGAGTTGCCCCGGTGAGTCCACTGTAAGCAAAATAGGCAGAGGCTCCTGTGCCATCTTCAAGGAAAGGTCCGCCCCAGATGTTCTTAAAGCTGCGGAAGACCTCGGTAGTTCGCAACGAGATATCCCTGGCTAAAAGATCAACATAGTCATCATCATTACCGAATTTGGGAGCGTTAAGGCACATTTGGAGTAGTTCTTCTTTCCCCTCCCAATTGTTCTTAAGGGCGTCCACAAGCTCCGCCATGGAAACTTTCTTATCATCAAATACCAATTTCTTTATCGCTGCCAAGGAATTAGCTACGTTTACCTGACCCACAGGTTGGAAAATGGTATTGAGGAAATACTTGTATGTGCGGCAATCTTCTCCACACTCGATACATCCATCCATCAGCGCAGAAAGAAATGGCCTCGGCAGCCACTTTTCCTCAATAACATCTACCATGTTGTAAATCATGGTTAATTTACCCATAAAGAATTTCACTTGTTCCAGATATGCCTTTATCACATCTTCGAGAGATGCGAAGGTAGCAGGGTCAGGCGTGGAGTATCCTATCTGTTTGCCACTGATTTTATCTATCCCTTTACTCAGGGCAAACTCAAAACATCTGGGCAGGACAAAATTACCTCCCAGAGCACGAAACTCCATGGCTTTGCCCGGTATTATCCACCTCATACATCCCTCACAACCATAATTCCGAGCATCTTCCAAGGGAATGCCAAGACTTACGAGGTACGGTATCATCATCTCATCGTTATAAATAGCATAAATCCCTGCCTCCCTACACAAACTTTCCGTTAGCTTATATAAAAACTCCTGCGGTGTATTGCGGTGAAGCCTTACCCCTACCATAGGTTGTGTCAGCCCCGCTTCGGTCCTGGCATCCAATACAATGTAAGTCATCTCATTAGTGGCATCTTGTCCATACGAATCCACACCGCCAATTGCTATCAACCCACCTGTATTGACGCCACCTTGAGATGCTGCTCCAACTCCAGGCGGCGTCAGGTCGCCAAACTCATTGATCTTGATAAACAGGAAACCCACCAACTCTTCAGCTTGCTCCCTAGTTATCCGCCCCTCTTCTTTCTCCTTTTTGTAAAAGGGGTACATTATCTGGTCAAACCTATCACCCAGGCCAGATTGCATAATGTCAATTCTCCGATATATAAGTGTTATAAACCAGTAACATTGCAAGGCTTCACGCAGAGTTCGGGGCGGATTGCCCGGCACCGAATCGCAAATCTGGGCTATTTCCTCAAGCTCTTGCTTTTTTGTGGCATCAGTTTCCTTAGCAGCCATCTCTCTCGCCAACTTTACATATCTCTTTCCCCACCTTACACCTGCTTCTAAGGCTATTATTGCCGCTTCCAAAAACTGCTTTTGCTTTAAATATTCCCTTGCATTTACATAAAAACTTGGCTCTGAAGATATATGGCTAAGCCTCTCCTTAACTTCCTGTATTATCCCGTTCAAACCTACCTTGAACAGCTTTTCATAATTGGGCACACCGGTTCGTCCACCATGGAGCCAAAAGAAGGCACCATGATTTGTGTAAAACCAGTAAGGCAGGACATCCTCAGGCAATAATCGGCGCTCACTGCCATGCACCGCCTTATTCTTCCAATACTTATGAATCTCGTGTAATTCCTGCCTTTTTTCATCATCTGGTAGCAGCTCTTTGTATCCCAGCTCGATCTGTTTATCTAGCCAGCTCCAGAAGAGCTCGGGGTAAGTAATCAGAGAATCGGAATCGGGAGCATAATTGCCAGCAAATTTACTGTGCACATCTATGTAAATGGTCATGTTATCCAGAACCTTGGCTAATGCCTTAGCTCTCCTGAGAACTATTGGCTCTCCATCTGTCTCTTTATAGGATTCAGTTACTAATTTTGCCCTTTCGAGGGAAAGTTTCACCCCGGAACGATAAGGCATTTTTGCCTCTCGCCTCTTGAAATCCTCCGGCCTGGCAAGGTTTCTCTGCGACTTTACCCGGTCAACCATCTCCGCTTTGTAATTTCTGATTCTCTCTTCTACCTTTTCTTTTTCAACTGCGATTGCCATTTCTAATACCTCCTTTCCTAAATTGCATTCTTTTTAAGATTAACCCATAATGTCGCCTAATGAGTTAATCCCCCAACCAGTTAACTTTAATTATGAAATATCTGCTATGCCTTGTCAAATTGTGTCTAAATCTTCCGCAAAACAAAAACTTGCTGCCAATATATGTAAGGCTACAAACCAAATGTGGCCCTCACCCTATCTAAATCCTTTTGTCGTGGTAGAGAATAAAAACCAGCTCTACTGATAAACGGCAATCCTAATTTCTTATTAAGGTCTACAATCATCTCGGCAGTCTTAATGCCTACTGACACGCAGTCGATTAGAGGAATGTCTTCTTCCCCTACTTTGGCCACTCCTGAAGCAGTGCAAAATGGAGCCAAACCATTACAGCCAGCGATTACTACATCAGCACCTTCATCCACGCATTCCTTTGCCCTTTGGACAATGTCTTCAGCTACTATCTTGGGGTTTTGCATACCTTTGGTGAACACATCGTAGATTGACATTGAGATACCCTTCACCGGGTGAGCGATAGCCCTATCCTGCAGCCCATGAAATCTAATCTTGTCCTCAGTCGCAGAGATAATCGAGGGCATATCGGGGCTGATAATCCCAAACTTCTTCCCCAATTGGCAGGCAAAGTGCATAGTGGGTTCACCTAGTCCAATGACCGGTATATTCACTATTCCCCTAGCTTCAGCAACTCCTGGATCCAAAAAACAGCCCACTACTGCGGCATCATACCCTTCCCTCTCAGCCTCTACTATTCTTTCTATGATTGACCTGTTGTTTAAGAAGAAAAAATAAGGATGCCCATCAGAGATGCGCTCGAGGCCGGGACTCACTGATTTGATGTCTATCTCAGTATCGGGTCTAGCTACTTGGCGAAGTAATTTGGCCACGATAGAAAGGAAGGGTCGCGATACCTTCTCAGTATTGATATTAATATAACATAGCTTCATAACTAACTCCCCTTTAACTAAATTCCGCTGCTATTTTGCCCACATTACAGCGGTATGTTGCCATGCTTTTTCCATGGCCTTACCTCATTCTTGTTAGCAAACCAGGTTAATGCCTCAATCAAAAGCATCCTCGTGTCTCTGGGGTCTATGATATCCTGGATGAGCTCACGCGCCCCAGTCCAGAGTAGCGAGTTATATTTTTGATTAAATTCCTTTATTCTTGTTACACGGACTTCTTCAGGATTATCGGCAGTATTTATTTCCCTTTGGTAAATAATATCCACAGCCTCCTCAGCGTTGAAGAGTCCCACTTTGGCTGATGGCCAAGCAACTACGAGGTCTCCACCCATTGCCTCGGTACACATGACTAACTCTGCCTCGCCAGAGCACTCGCCGATGTAGACGACCAACTTAGGGACAGTGGCTTCGCATATAGCATAAGATAGCTTGGCGACATGCCGTTCAACGCCCAATAGTTCCTCTTCAGCGCTGCCGTCGAAACCTATAGTATCGACCAAAAAGACTAGAGGGATGTTAAACGCATCGCAGAACCTCATAAATCTGCCTGCTTTATCCCCACAGTTGGAATCTATGGCGCCCTTTAATACAGCGGGGTTATTAGCTACTATTCCAACTGTATGCCCTGCAAGCCGAGCAAAGCCCACTATTATGCTCTTGGCATAAAGCTGCTTTATTTCGAAGAAGTGCTTGTTATCTACAATGTGGCTGATAATCTCATGCATGTCATATTCCTGACCACTTTCCATAGGCGCTAGGTCTAGGAGCTCTTCATCCCTACGGTCAGGAGGATCACCGGTATCGACTACCGGTGGACGCTCTCTGCAATTTTGTGGTAGGAAGCTAAGCAATTCACGACATTTCTCGAGTGCTTCCTCATCGGTGTCAACGACCACATCTACAGTTCCGCTAATTTCGGCATGCACGGAAGCGCTACCAACATCTTCATAGGTGCATTCCTCACCAGTAACCTCTTTAATAACCGGTGGTGGGACAAGAGACATGAAGACTGCTGGGCTTCGACGCATAAACAGGAAGTCTGACATTATCGGTGCATAGGATGAGCCTGCAAATTGCGGGCCTAGCATAATGCAAATTTGCGGGATAACCCCTGAATCACGTGGGGGTGAAGACATTACATTGCCACTTCCGCCTATTCCAGTGCCAGCTACCGGAGGTCGGAATAAAGGCTCCCCCATCAGGTCTTGTATCCTCACGCCGCCACAATCGACAATGCCAACATAGGGCACTTGCATTAGGCGAGCTGCGTCTGTTGCTTTACATACTTTGGCACCCTGCACTGACGATTGTGTGCCACTCATTATCGTGAAATCATGAGCATAGGCAACGACAACACGCCTGTTTATCTTGCCAAATCCAATAACTACAGCATCCCTAGGAATAAATCTGCTATCGGTGTCGCTGAAACCAGTCCTTAAAGGTTGAGCCCACAACTCAAACTCATGAAAGGTGCCTGCATCAAAAAGCTCTTCCATTCTTTCGTAGGCTGTCAACTTGCCTGCCTTATGCTGTTTCTCCACAGCAGCCGATGACCCACCCCGAGAGTACCTTTGCCTTTCCTTTTCTATCTCAGCTATCTTATCTAAAATCTCTGTCACATTTGCCTCCTATCATGAAATGATTAAAATACGCAATTTTCACAAACCCCGACCTGTATATTCTTACAGATTGACATTCTCGTGCTTTCTCCATTCCCTGTCGTGTACTTCATTCCTGGTAGCTTTTAATTCGTGAATTATGACTGCTCTTGTTTGTCGAGGATCAATAATGCGTTCATTGTTATCTATAGAGAATATCTCCACCCTCTCTTGCATGATTTTCGTTGCTCTTTCCTTTATTTGTTGTGCTTCCTCGTGGGTCTTGGCCCTTTTCATATCCCCCAAAAAAACAATTGCCCCCAGTCCTTCAGCTCCCATTACTCCTCGCCGCACAATAGGCCATGCTGAGTAGCGGTCTGCTAAACCATAATTGCAAGGCATCACCAACTGCGACCCTCCATAAGCTCGCCTTACATACACGCTGATTTTGGGGACTGTAGCCTCTGCAGTAGTATGAATCACCATAGAGCCATGTCGCAGGACTCCCCCACGCTCCTCTTGAATACCAGGTAAAAATGCGGGGCAATCAGCAAAATAAACTAGGGGGATATTGAAGACATCGCAAACCCTGGTGAAACGAGCATGCTTGTCAGCGGTGCTATGATCTTCACATCCCGCTAGCCATATAGGGTTATTCGCTATTATGCCCACGCTTTGTCCATTGAATCGTGCAAAGCCTGTAGTAAGATTCCGAGCATAAGCGGTCTTCAGCTCAAAGTAATCACCCATGTCTACTATTCGCCGAATTACCTCACGCATATCAAAATGTTTGTTGTCCTGTAACGGCACTATATCCAGCAGATCTTCCTCCGCCCGATCGGGGGGGTCTGTAGTCTCAATCACAGGTGGGTTTTCTTTATTGTGAGAAGGCAGGAAGCTCAACAACTCTCTACATTTATCCAGACAGTCAGCATCATTCTTAACCAACAAATCACAACCGCCACCCTTCTCCCAGTGAATCCTGGGAGCCCCCAGTTTCTTGCCATCCCCATCAGCGCTGTAAGGGGCAATGTGCATATAGCTCGTCCCCCTAACCATAAAGGTAAAATCTGCCAAGGCAGACGATAAAGCTAAGCCAGCAGTGCACGGACCCATGATTAGTGAAATTTGGGGGATTACTCCTGAGGATATAGTTTGAAAATACATCATCCGACCTATGGTAAAGAAGTCATGAGCGTGAACCTTGTCTTCCAATCTCCACCCCTGAGAATCATATATTCCCACTATAGGTACCCTTTCCCGGAGAGCCTTTTCCATGACGGTCACCACCTTTGTCATGCCAATCTGTGCCACTGTGCCATTGAGGACCGTGTTATCATTCGCCCAGACATAAATGGGATGCCCATTAACTTCCCCGCATCCTGTAATCATGCCATCACCTGGTAATCGTAACTCATCAATATCAAAACCAACCTTAAATGGCCTTCTCCAAAGATCGACTTCCTCGAAGCTACCCGGATCGAGAAGTCTCTCTATTCTTTCCCGTGATGTGAGCTTACCTTCACTATGAACCTTTTCTATTGCCTCAGTTCCACCGCCAAGCTCGAGCTCCTCCCTCATTGCCTGTATCTCTTTGCATCTGTCTCTTGTAGTAGCCAATTCGCCTCCTTATCCCAGGTTAATTTCGCTTTCCATGAGCTCCATTTATAATTTCAAGCCTTGCACCCCTCGTCTTTCAACAATTCCCCTTAGATGAATGACATTATAGGAACACAGGCATATTATATCACCTTTCATTTTCTATGCAAATTATGAGTCTCTTCCAATACAAGATGAGCCTGGAGAGGGTATCGATTTCCAATACAAGA
>CAZPDE010000047.1:0-9689 GCA_964585315.1 uncultured Dehalococcoidales bacterium
CTGCCTCCAACCAGGCAATGGCGAATTCTGATATGCGGGCTGCCATTAGAAACAGGCAGCGGAGATTGCCCTCCCTTGCCACAACCACCACCTTGATTCATCTCCAGGTCATTGCCAATAGCATCTATATTACCCAGAGTGATAAAAACATTTCCCGTTAACATCACCGGGCGCAGCAGCTCCGCCAATTTTCCCTGGCGAATCATATAAGCCTCCCCAGAGGAAAATGTGAACATCTCCAAGCTAGTCATTCCCCCATACCAGTCTTTAACATAGACACCCTCTTTGATATCACCAAGCATTTCCTCAAAAGATAAGCCACCATTTTCAATAAAGGTATTGGTCATTCGCACAATAGGAGGGAAGTGGTAATTAATGGCGCGAGCATTACCTGTAGGCTTCTCCCCCATTTTAGCTGCCGTCTCCCGAGAATGGAGTCTCCCTACTAGAATACCCTCTCGAATAAGATAAGTCTTCGCTGTCTGCATCCCTTCATCGTCATACTTATAGCTTCCCCTTAAATTGGGGATAGTGGCATCATCGACAATATTGAGGTGCTTACCGCCAAACCTTTTTCCCAGTACCATAATTTGCTGCAGTTTTTCATTTTGGTACACAAAATCCGACTCGGATAAATGCCCGAAAGCCTCATGAGTAAAAACGCCAGCTAGAATCGGGTCTAAGATTACGGTATATTCCCCTCCTTTCACCTCAGGAGCGGAAAGAAGAGCTGCTGCCCGCCTCGCTATCTCCTTTACTTGGTCATGTAGGCTTTCTATAGCGGAAAAATCGCCATTACTGCCCATGCTCAGCCCTGCTTGCCTGACTTCATTATCCTCCCTGGCTATAGCTGTTAGCCGCAAAGCAAGGTCAGGCTTAGCCTGCTCTATATAGCTGCCTTCAGAACTGGCAAAAATAACCTTCCGCCTGACATCACGATAGTCAACTCTTGTACTTTGAATCTTGGGTGAACTCAATATAATATCATTGTATTCATCAAGAACTTGCTTCTTCGTTGCTAACGGCACTGAGGCTGAATCCTTTTTCACCGGTTGGGTCTCCATATCTACCACAGGCTCCGCGGGAGAGAGCTTAACTTCCTCCTTGCTAGCTAATTTTGCCTCCTCTACCGCTAGCGCTACCTTATCCCGTAATTTATCAAGCCGATTAAAACTAACAAATCCCCAACTGCCTTTAGCTAAAGCTCGAACATTGCCACCAGAGGCACGAGTCCTGCCCACTTCCTCCAACCTCTCACCTCGGTAAACAATATTAGTGCTCTGGCTTTCCTCGGCATGAATTTCAATATAATCGGCATCATGCCCACGCATAGCATCAGCAAATTGATTGCGCATGCCGTTATTATAGCTCTTGCTGGGAATAAAGACAAAAAGGATAAGAATTCTGTTATGAGACTAAAATACTGGCTTGCCTTTAAACCTTATGTACATAGCCAAATTCTTTTTGGGTCTGGAAATGGGTCATCTTCTCTAGATTGACCTTATAAATTCCGCAGGATTTAAGATGCTTATTCCTTGAAATTCCTTTATAGGTGGAAGATGATGCTTATCTCCTGAGATGATGTATTCAGCTTTTCCTTCACTTGCGCATTCCAGGATTCGATTGTCGTTTTCTTTTTCTTTGATAACCGAGCTTGTTGCACAAACCTATCTGCCAAAGCTAAGGTAGCACGGCTGCCAGCTTTGGGAAATCCCTTTACGCAACAGGCTCCAAAGGGAGTTTTTACACCTTTCAAGGTCAAGAGGTGGTCCTAAATCAGGCTATATTCTAAAGCAGAAGATTCCCATAAAGCTTACCGAGAGGAATACCTCCAATAGTTGGCTATTTAGAGATGGCTCAAAGTTACTGTGGACAATTAGGCAATGCCAAACCCTTACGAGCAACTGGGTGACCGCTACTATAGACAAGTAAACGCGTCCCTGGAGGGATTCGAACCCACGACCCGCTGCTTAGAAGGCAGCCGCTCTGTCCAGCTGAGCTACAGGGACAAGCAAGCTAAATGTAGCATGATAGGGATTGCCTAGTAAAGATGAAGCGGCAGAGTAAGCTATTCCTTATGAGCTTGGGCAACATGCTTTTGCCAGCATTTCTCATGCACATAAACAGCGCACCTGGCACAGTAGTAAATATGGACTTTGGTTTCTTTGCCACAGACAGGGCACTTCACGGCTTTTTATCCCCTTTACAGCTTGTTGCACAAACCCATCTGCCAAAGCTAATGTAGCACGGCTGCCAGCTTTAGGAAATCCCTTTACGCAACAGGCTCTTTATCCATTTCTTTTTCCTTTTCCCTTAGCCCTTTAGCATCAAACTTTTCCTCTCTCTCCTTCCTAGAATCAGTGACATAAAACCCCGGTCCCTTAAACAAGATAGGCACTGGAGAAAATAGGCGATGGGCAACTCCATGGCACCTTGGGCAAGCAGCCTTTGGCTTATCGCTAAAGCTTTGCTTCAACTCAAATTCATGCTTACAATTCAAGCATTGATACTGATAAGTAGGCATTTATATCCTCCTTCATTCTATAGACGGTATTACTTGTTCCTCCAGGATTTCCTTCTCTATTTCCTGCTCCCTTGCTTTGAATTCCCCATTCAAATCTGCACTCCCTATCTCAAAGGGTGGTTGATGAGCTTGCAACACGTGTTCATTCCAGCAGTAGGCGTGCACAAAAGCCCCACAGGAACAATGGAAAACGACCCTATCGAAAATCAGCGGATTCCCACAAACAGTGCAGTTCATTTAATAACTACCTCCGATTTTTAGCACTCCCAGTGCCAAAGTGCTAATTATAGCTCGATGATAAAATTTCATCAAATTGTGTTTGACAATCCGCCTTGCTACTAGTTAATATGAAGGCGTTCATGAGTATAAGCAATGCTTTACCCCAATTTTTCCCTTCCTATCACGATAAAGTACAAACTGAATTAAAAAAGATTGTTGGTAGTAATCCTTCAGTCCTTTATAGCATGTTACGGTATCACATGGGTTGGCAGGATGAGCATGGTCATCCCTGTTATGAGAAATCAGGCAAATTTATTCGCCCTACCCTTTGTATCCTTAGTTGTCAGGCAGTGGGAAGAAACGCGCTGCAAATATTACCCGCCGCCGCAGCTTTGGAACTTATTCACGAGTTCTCATTAATCCACGATGATATTGAGGATGCTAGCTATGAGCGTCACCATCAACCCACTGTATGGAAGCTGTGGGGTCAGACGCAAGCTATAAATGCTGGTGACTGCATGTTCACTCTGGCTTATTTAGCCTTACTTAAACTAAAAGAAAATGGGATAGCTGATAAGAAAATCATAGGCTCCGCTCAGATGTTAGCCGAAGCTTGCCTCCAACTCTGTGAGGGTCAATACCTGGATATTGCCTATGAGAGCCGCCTCGATGTTAACATTGAGGATTATCTTAATATGATAGCGAAGAAAACAGCAATATTGATAGCGACCTCGACTTCATTAGGGGCATACTTGGGCACTGAGGATGAGAAATTGGTGAACTATCTTTATCAATTCGGCAAGGAACTGGGCATGGTGTATCAAATTCATGATGACATGTTGGACATTTGGGGGATAAAGGGAAAAACGGGCAAATCCGTGAATGATATTTCACAAAGGAAGAAAAGTTTGCCCGTAGTTTACGGATTACAAAATAGCAAGGGGGGAGATAGACAAAAGCTTAGGGAAATTTATTCCCAGGAATACATCCAGGGCGAGGATTTATCCCAGGTGATGAGGATTCTGGAACAACTGGGTGCTAGAGACTATTCCCGGGACTTAGCTGAGCAATATTATCACCGAGCTTTGGCGCAGCTTGAGGCCACCGGTCTTAACCCACAAAATTTAGCTCCACTGAGAGAGGCAGGACGCTTCTTGATGGAGCGTGACTATTAGTCCTCTGGGGCTAATTAGGAGAGAAAATGAAAAAAAGGACCGTTAGGGATATAGAGGTTAAAGGAAAGAAGGTATTAGTTAGAGTTGACTTTAATGTTCCCATGGATATAAATACTGGAGCCATTAGCAATGATAGTCGCATCCAAGCTTCATTGCCTACTATTAAATATCTTGTTGACCATAAAGCCAGGATAATTCTTTGCTCCCATTTGGGACGGCCTGAAGGCAAAGTAGTTGAGGAATTGCGAATGGCCCCAATAGCACAGCGGCTATCACAACTTATAGGTTTGCCTGTCAGCATAGCGCAAGGCTGCGTAGGACAAGAGATAGAAAGGAAGGTAGAAGCGCTTAAAGAGGGTGATATATTGTTTTTAGAGAATGTGCGCTTTCATCCCGAAGAAGAAGCAAACGATTCCCATTTTGCTCAAGAATTGGCTAAGCTAGCAGATGTCTATGTTAATGATGCCTTTAGCGCTGCTCATAGAGCTCACGCTTCTATCGTTGGGGTGGCTAAATATTTGCCCACAGTAGCCGGCTTTTTGATGGAGAAGGAATTAGAAGTTATGGGTAGGCTCCTGAGTGCTCCGAGGCGTCCTTTCGCTTGTGTGGTGGGTGGCGCCAAGGTAAGCGACAAAATAGGCTTAGTGCAAAATATGCTAAAGAAGGTCAATCTTTTATTCGTTGGTGGTGGTATGGCGGCTACTTTTTTGAAGGCACAAGGATACGAAGTGGGGTATTCTTTGGTGGAAAAAGACAAATTGAGCCTGGCTAAAGATTTGCTCCAGGAGGCTGAAGATTGGAAGGTGCCACTTTCGCTCCCAACTGATGTGATTGTGGCAGAGGAAATTAAAGCTGGAGCTAAAACTTTGGCGGTGTCCACAACTGATATACCACCCGATAGTTATGTTGTAGATATTGGGCCTCGAACTGTAGAGCTTTTCGGCACCAAACTGAGGGAATGTCATACCATTATGTGGAATGGGCCTTTAGGAGTTTGTGAGATACCTCAGTTTGCTCAAGGAACCAAATCACTAATTAATTTCCTATCTACCCTCAACGCCACCACTATTATTGGTGGTGGCTCCACCTCTGAAATGGTTCAGGAAATGGGCTTAGTCGGTAAAATGACTCATGTCTCTACCGGAGGTGGCGCTAGCTTGAGATTTTTGGAAGGCGCCGACTTGCCTGGGGTAGAAGTCCTGCCAGACAAGGAAAGTGCAAAGAGCAAAAATAAAAAGCAAAAATAAAAAGTTTTGAATTTTGAGTTGTAATTTTGACTTTTAATCTTTGATGTTTGATTTTTAGTGATGCGTATTCCTCTTATTGCTGGCAATTGGAAAATGAATACCACGGTTGCTGAGGCAATCGAGCTAATCCATAACATGGTAAATGGGCTGGACAAAATAGAAGGAGTGGAGAAGGTGCTGTGCCCGCCATTTATTTCTCTAAGCGTGGTAAGCGGGCTAGTGAAAGGTTCATCTGTTAAGCTTGGTGCTCAGAACATGCATTTTGAAACCAAGGGAGCTTATACTGGCGAGATATCCCCACTAATGCTTACTGGTCTTTGCGAATTTGTCATTCTGGGACACTCCGAGCGACGATGGTATTTCGGTGAAACTGATGAGATAGTTAACAAGAAGGTAAAAGCAGCTCTTTCTTCCAGACTTAAGCCCATTTTGTGCGTTGGGGAAAGGCTTGAGGAAAATGAAGCTGGTAGGACAGAGGAAGTGATTAGCAAGCAAATAAATTGTGATTTAAGTGGCATAGACCCTACCTCTAACATAGTGATCGCCTATGAGCCGGTGTGGGCTATTGGCACGGGTAAGGCAGCTAGCGGGGAAGGGGCAGCAGCGACTATCAAATTTATCCGCGCCTGCCTCGCAAAGCTATGGGATGAGGATATAGCTCAAGGTTTGCGCATCCTTTATGGTGGCAGTGTTACCAGTGGTAACATTGCTGAGTTCGCTTCCCAGCCAGAAATTGATGGCGCCTTGGTTGGTGGAAGTAGCCTCAAAGCCGAGGAGTTCTTAAGCATTGTAAACCAAACTGCAGCAATCAAATGCCCTCACCTATCCTCTCCCTTGAAGGGAGAGGAATAAGGAGAGGGTGACAATGAGAAATCTCCAATGCAACATCTTATTGCCATTGTCGGTCCCACCGCAGTAGGAAAAAGCGAGCTTGCTCTACACCTGGCTCAGTCTTTTGAAAGTGAGATAATAAGTGCTGATAGCCGCCAGGTTTATCGCTATATGGACATCGGCACCGATAAGCCCTCCTTCGCTGAAAGAGCATCAGTCCCCCACCATCTTATCGATATAGTTGAGCCTGACGAAGATTTCAGTCTGGCTATGTATCATCAACTAGCCAGTGAGGCGATCGATGCCATTCAGCAAAAAGGCAAGGTGCCTTTGCTAGTAGGTGGCAGTGGCCTTTATGTATGGTCATTAATAGAGGGATGGAAGATACCTCAGGCGCCACCTAATCCCCAGCTAAGACACAGGCTAGAAGCCAGGGCAAGGCAAGAAAGTAGTTACATCCTTTATCAAGAGTTGCAAAGCGTTGACCCTTTAGCTGCAGCCAAAATTCACCCCAGCAATACACGTCGCATTATAAGGGCATTAGAAATCTACCAAATGACAGAGCAGCCTCCCTCTCAGCTACAGAAACAGAGAAACCCAAGCCTTTCTGCTACTATCATTGGTTTGACGCTAGAGAGAAGCGAGCTATATAGAAGAATTGACCAGCGTGTTGATACAATGATACAAAAGGGATTAGTTGAAGAAGTGGAGAAACTATTAAAAGGAGGTTACAGTCTTTCCCTGCCTGCTATGTCGGGCATAGGTTACAAGCAAATAAGCCAGTTTCTTCAAGGTGAATTGACTTTGGCTGCGGCTATCGACAAAATAAAGTATGAAACCCACCGTGTAGCTCGTCACCAGTATGCCTGGTTTCGTCTCAGCGATACTAGAATTCATTGGCTTGATGCCAGTCGCCTTTCTGTCATTCTGAGCGAAGCGAAGAATCTAATAAAGTCCTTGTGAAAATACAAAGATACAGAGCAAACCTAAATAAAAGATTAAAATGCAAAATGAAAAAATACAAGGCAAAGGTAAAAATTTTTGAGTTTTGATTTGTACTTTTAAGTTTTGATTCTTGAATTTTGATTTTAGTTGAGTTGCCATTTTGATTTTTATCTTTGATTTTTAATTTTCAAGGGGGGTGGAAATAGTGAAATTCTCTAAACTACAGGCTGCGGGAAATGACTTCATTCTGGTGGACGCCAGGAACTCACCTTTATGTCATTCTGAGGGAGAGGAGCGACCGAAGAATCTCCTCTTCTCTGCGTTCAGAGCTTCGGCTCACCAGGATAAACCATGTAGTGAGCGAAGCGAATCTATCCGCGAGCAATCTCGTTGGGCGAAGTTAGCTCAAGCTATGTGTCAGCGTCACTTTGGCATTGGGGCTGATGGCTTGATATTGGTGCAAGATTCCAATATTACTGATCTAAGGATGCGTATTTTTAATCCCGATGGCTCCGAAGCCGAGGTTTGCGGCAATGGGCTAAGATGCTTTGCCAAGTACGCTATTGAAAAGGGCATTACCAGCTATCAGCTATCAGCTATCAGCTATCAGTTGACAATAGAAACTCTGTCAGGTATAAGAAAAACTAAAGCTTATATGTCGGGAAATAAGGTTAACCGGGTTGAGGTAAATATGGGCAGGCCTCAATTTGAGCCTGAGCAACTCCCTATTACCCTCGCCCAACCCCCCTCCCTTCAAGGGCGACTTATGACTCTGGACTCTAGACTCTTGACTCCTGACTCACATCCTTCCCCCTTGTCATTGCGAGGCTTGTCCCGAGCAAAGCGAGGGAACTCGACGAAGCAGTCTCATCTGATATCGAATTATCCCCTAGAGATAGGAGAGTGGAAATTAGCCTTATCTCTTCTTTCTATGGGCAATCCTCACGCAGTGAGCTTTTTATCCCAGCCAGTAGCTGATTTCCCTTTAGGCGAGGTAGGGCCTAAGGTGGAAAGGCATCCTATGTTTCCTAAAAGGACGAATTTTGAAATAGCCAGAGTTTTGACTAAAGAGAAGGTAGAGGCTAGGGTGTGGGAGCGGGGTGTGGGGGAGACCCTCGCTTGCGGTAGCGGCGCTTGTGCCATAGCTGTAGCTGCTCAGTTGCTTGATTATGTGGGTAACCAGGTTGACATAATGCTCCCAGGCGGAACTTTAACCATATCCTGGGATATGGGAGGTGAGGTATTGCTCTCTGGTCCAGTAGAGGAAGCTTTTAGCGGAGAATGGACTGAGGAGTAAGCTACTCATTCCAAAAACAAAAAGTGGAGACTTCTTGAGAGGACAGGCAAATTACGCCTGGAGAAATTGAGTATCTATGCAATTAGACATCGAGATTGTAAAAGGAAGAAAGCAGATAAAGTTTACCGATCATGCACGAATTGAGATGGCAAAAGACGATATTTATGTAAGTGAAGTATTGGAAATGCTTGAGAGTGGAAAATCATAGAAAGATATCCCGATGATAGACCGTTTCCGAGTTGTCTTTTATATGGAAAAGCAAATGGCAAACCAAGTTGTTGAATAAGCTGCTGATCCGTTTCACTAAATCCAGACCCAGACACACCAATGATAGTGGCTTGGTCGAGTCTAAGAATGGCTCCGTGGTGGGAGAGACTTTCCAGGCCTTGATAATCAGCTCTGGAAATGGCTTCCCACGTGTCTGTTATTGACCACCGAGGCAAGATCAATAAAACTTATCCCTACCAATCTCTTTCAACAAATCTCAAGATTTGCTAAGCGAGTTGCCTGAAGCCCTTTTACTCAGGCTCATTTTTCGATTAGAATAGACTCAGTGCAACTTTATGATACAACCCTAAGAGACGGCACTCAGCAGGAAGGGATTTCCTTTTCGGTTGAGGACAAGCTGAAGATTGTCCAGAAGTTGGATGAGCTAGGCATCGATTTCATCGAGGGTGGTTGGCCTGGCTCTAACCCCAAAGATACCGATTTCTTTGCCAGGGCACAGAAATTGAACTTGACTCGTTCAACTCTGGTTGCTTTTGGCATCACTCGGCGTGCTGGATACTGTGTCGATGAAGATGATAACCTTCAAGCTCTGCTAGAGGCTAAAACTAAGGTGGTTACTATTGTAGGCAAAAGCTGGGATAAGCAGGTGACTCAGGTACTGGAAACCACCTTAGAAGAGAACATTGGCATGATTACAGAGTCCATAAGTTACCTCAAGGCGAAGGGACTGAGGGTTTTCTTCGACGCCGAGCACTTTTTCGATGGCTATAGAGGGAACCCTGAATACGCACTTAAGGTTGTTACTAGCGCAGCTAAGGCTGGTGCCGAATGTGTAATCCTTTGCGATACCAATGGTGGCATTTTGCCTCAACAAATAGCAGAAGCTATTAAAGCTGTAAGAGATTGCTTCGCTTCGCTCGCAATGACACCTGCCTCTTTAGGCATTCATGCTCATAATGATGCTGAGCTTGCTGTAGCTAACTCCCTGGCTGCCGTTGAAGCGGGAGTTACTCAAATCCAGGGGACTATCAATGGCTATGGTGAGCGCTGTGGCAATGCCAACCTTTGTTCTATCATCCCCACACTGAAACTCAAGATGGGCATTGACTGTATTACTAAGGTGCAGCTGGGTAAACTTAACAATGTTTCCCGCTATGTGTCCGAGCTAGCTAACTTGCCTCATTTCAGCCGATTTCCCTATGTCGGCGCTGATGCCTTTGCTC
>CAZPDE010000048.1:0-9618 GCA_964585315.1 uncultured Dehalococcoidales bacterium
CCTCACCCTGGTCATCATGACCAGGCGGGAACGTTCCCTCTGACTCATGGCTAAATATCCTCCTTCCATTTAGACACCTCCTTTCGAGATGCCTTTTCTTTACCACTTTTTTCGGAAAGAGGACATTTCTATCGAGTTTTCTAGAGGACATTATCACAGAGTTTCAACATACCTCCGTCTATTATTGTCTATTTGTGCCTAATGGCTCTCGCTACTCTACCATCAACTCAAATACAGGCTAGGAGAGTCAAGATGAGTAGAAAGAAACCGAGTGGAGATATAGAGCGGATATTTCTTACTTTTGCAGAGGCTCAGGAGTTCTTAGGCATTAGCCACCAAACGGTATATAAGCTCATGGCTGAGGGCTTACCTTCTCATAAGATAGGCAAGAAGAGGGTATTCCTGAAGGAAGACCTTATTCAGTGGATAAAAGAGCACTAAGGGGTATCCTCCAATCGGGTTTTTGCCTTTATAGGTGGGTGGGCTTACATAACTGCGACTGAAATTTCCGAATTGTTCCTTTGGTTATTCATGTAGCTTTGGGACAAATTTTACACGAGCGTTTTCATGTTATTCGTGTTATATACCTCAAGGAGCGTGTGTTTGATTTTGTTGATAGCCCTTATCACAAGGTAAACTCGACTGCTGGGCAGCCTGCACAGCTAGCTTATCACAGCGCAAGTTTTCAGAGCTTGCTCCGTGTCCTTTAACCCATATAAAGTCGGCCTCATGGCGCTCACATAGCTGTAAGAGTCTCTCCCAGAGGTCGGGATTCAATGCCCTCTCTTTTTTGTTACGCTTCCAGCCATTTGCTCGCCACCTTTGTGCCCAGCCCTCCGACATTGCATTGACCAGGTATTTGGAGTCGCTGTATAGCGTTACACTGCATCTCTCTTTCAAAGTCTCTATCCCCACGATGGCAGCCATTATCTCCATTCGGTTATTAGTGGTCTTACGGAATCCCCCCGATAGTTCCTTTCTGCGACTTTGATTTAAGAGCACTACCCCATAACCACCAGGTCCAGGATTTCCAATACAGGCGCCATCAGTATATATAGTTACATGCTTAAGCTCTCTCATTTTTCAACCTTCAGCTTTCAGTATCCTTATGATGGCTGACCGCTGATTACTGATTGCTCCTCGTGCTGCTTCTCTCCTACAGAGTCCGCAATAATAGAAGTTTAGTGTCTCTAGTGGTATTCGTCAAGCAGTGAGACAATTATGTATAATGTCAGTGACAACTAGCGATTTAGACCGAGGCAGATGCTTACACTACACAATGTCATTTTACTAATCGTTGATATTCAAGGCAACTTAGCCCGTTCGATGCACGAGAAGGAAGCTCTCTTCAATAACCTCCAAAAGCTCATCAAAGGAGCGCAAATTCTGGAAGTTCCAATTCTCTGGACTGAGCAAAACCCTGAAGGGTTGGGAGCCACAATGCCTGAGGTGGCGCATCTTTTATCACAAATCCAGCCGATACCCAAGCGTAGCTTTAGTTGTTGCGGTGAAGAGCGTTTCATGCAGGAGCTTAAAGAATTAAACCGCAAACAGATTTTGCTCGCCGGCATTGAAACACATATCTGCATTTATCAAACAGCTATCGACTTGCTTGACTTAGGGTATGAGGTCCAGATTGTCGCCGATGCTGTTTCTTCACGAACTGCCGAGAATAAAAAGATTGGATTAGAAAAGATGAAAGACAAAGGAGCCAGCATAACAAGCACAGAAACGGCATTATTTGAGCTGCTGAAGGTAGCAGATGGAGCGAAATTCAAGGAAATCCTTAAGATCGTGAGGTAGTTGAAACATGAAAGAATCGACCCAAAAAGGTTCTAGGTTTAACTGAGGCGGAAAGAAAAGTAAGAAATAAGGAATTGGGGCTTAGTAGATTAACCGGGGAACATCTCAAAACCGAGCACAGATAGGTCACATGCAGGAGCTTATACTCCACCGAAATAGTAATGAACTCCATGCTTCTTTATATGGAAAGTCCTCCTATTGTGTCGTGCTTTGCCCTCCTCATCCAAGGTTTGGAGGAAATAGGAGAGACTCCAGGCTCGTTGCAATTGCAAACGAGCTAGCAAGGCACGGCATATCTGCCCTCTCCATCGACTATTGCTCGTATACCGGTGGCATTGGCGAGATTGAGGACACCTTATTTGCCCTTGGATATATAAAGGAACAGGTAAGCTCGTTAGGCTTACTCGGCTATTCCTATGGAGCTGTAATCGCATCAAATGCTGCGGCTAAGTTTCATGACATAAAAGGTCTTGTTCTTATTTCTCCTTTGCGAAAGGTTAATAGTCTGAAGATTGATTTAAGCGCGGATTGTAAAAAACTCATGATTTACGGCTCATCCGATGCTTTTGTTGTAGAAGACATCGATGAGCTTTACTATATGGCTAAAGGTGAAAAGCAAAGGCTTTCTTTAGACACGGACCACTTTTATCTAGGATATGAAACGACTGTTGCCAATGCGGTGAGGGAATTTTTCTGTGACGCATTTCAGCTCTAATATCCAAATGTTCTACATAGCTCCTCCAGCTCTAGACGAGATTCATCGCTGGCTGAGGGATCGAGCCACATCAAAGATAACTTGAGACCTATACTACTTCATAAGTTTAATAAAGTCTTCAACTGATAGGTCGGCACCATCAAGTATCGAGGCTAATGTGCCTGTGTCAATGCTCTTATGGTCGGGCACGACAACCTGAGCAAAAGGATTATCTCTCCGCAATACAATATGACTCCCTTTTCTCCGTTTAATGTAGAAACCTGTTCTCTGTAATGCCTTAACTACCTTTTTACCCGACATTCCACGAGGAAGTTTGCTCACTTAGCGGCAACCTCAAGCTCAATAGTGTCCTTACCCACCTCTGTGGGAATGGGAAGCCTGTCTTCAAGGAGAGCTTCAACATAAACTTCCATAGCCTCCTTGATATTCTTCAGTGCTTCCTCTTTTGTCTCGCCCTGAGAAACACAGCCCTTCAGGGCGGGAGCATAAGCCACATAGCCTGATTCGTTTCCTTTTTCAACGATGACAGTGTATTTCATTTTTGCTCCGTTCTATTTAGTTGCCTCCACATAATATCATCCCATTCACAGGGTAAGATTGAGCCTGCAAATGTTTTGTTGATGTCCCTACGAACGAGCTTTTGAAGCGCAGTGTAAGTGTTTTCATCTACTTGTTCAACCGTAGTTGCACGGACTAATGACGTCTTTGCATCAGGCATTGCTTTGAGATATTTCAGCATCCTTGTATCAACCGCTGCATTCAACCATTTCTTAATCTTCTCGGCCGCTTCTGGACCAGGCAAACGGCAGTAATGAACAAACACCTTGAGAGCAACATCGAGCACCTTGGCACCCTGCCCGTAAGATGTAGAAGTAGAGCTCTTGATAATCAAGTCCCCTTTCTTATGTTCAGCAGTCTTAACATTTTGTGCAAACCACCGACAAAAATCGTGATGATGATTGCGAAAATCATCCTCAGTCGTGGCACAGCAAATTTCGGGGAGTATACCCTCAAGTTTATCTCTTATCTTACTCACAGAATGTTTTTCAAATACTCTCGTCATGGCAGTAAAACCGATAGCCATGTCGATGATATTCTTTATCTTAGCTTGCTTTGCATTCATGTCTTTCAAGAAATTTTCTCCTAAGCTTTCCTGGCTGGGTACTCAGGAACCATATCGAACTTTTTGCGACCCGATTTGATCCCAAGACTGCGCGAACTGCTTAAGAAAGCAGTGCCTTTGTCACAGCAGCCATAGCTATCGTATCAATACGGGCACAAAACAGCAAGGCGCAGTTCGAGTCCCCTTAAGTAGACCGTGCATGTCAAAAGGTAGAACTAAAACCTTCTCCAAGACCTTCGCCCTTATATACTGAAGTTCGAATCTCCTCAGGTGGCATAAGCAAGAATTGCATTATGTTTTTACAGCTTTGACTAAACCTCCAATAGGTTTCTTTTTTCAGTTGTTTCCCCCATCAGGCTTAATTCTCTTAAAGTTAGGCCAGCTTCATTTAGAAGGGTTTCAATGTTCTCTTTAGGATTCCCACTGGTATCAATACCAAATTTAAATTGTACACATGCGATTAGCCTAGATTGTGTTCAAGTAATAGAGTTACCGAGTTTGAATTCAGGCCACAAGGAGTATACTGGATAACTTGAGGCTAGAATGAGATAATAACATTACCTTAATTGGCTGGGGAAGTAGGATTCGAACCTACCCTGGCGGATCCAGAGTCCGCTGTCCTACCGCTAGACTATTCCCCAATAAACTTAATTATAACTGGGTGATAACCTATTAGGCAAGAAGTTGAGCTAGCTGGGTTCTGTTGCTATACTCTAGATGGAGCCTGTAAAATGATTGATTGGGACAATTGCCAAAGGGCTTTAGGGATAGCCTTCAGCAACAAGGCTTTGTTGGAGCAAGCCTTTGTCCATAGTTCTTACCTTAATGAAAATTTTGACTTTAGCCTATCTAGTAATGAGAGGCTGGAATTTTTAGGCGATGCCATACTTGATTTCATAGTGGCTGAAAGACTATATAAAGAATTCCCCAAGTCACCTGAGGGAGAATTAACTGAGATTCGTGCCTCTCTAGTCTGTCGTGAGACCCTGGCTGAAATAGCCTCTTCTCTCAAGCTTGGTGAGTGGCTCCTGCTAGGACAGGGCGAGGAGACAAATGGAGGAAGGACAAGACAAAGCAACCTGGCAAATGTTATGGAAGCGCTAATCGGAGCCACCTATCTCGACCTAGGATTAGCTAAAACCAGGAATTTCGTTCTTCAGCAACTTAAGCCATTTCTGGAGAAAGCAAAACATAGAGAAATAAGTCCTAATTATAAAGCGCTATTACAGGAATTCACCCAAAGCAAGGAACATTTAACGCCGACTTACCATCTGATAGCAGCCACTGGTCCTGACCACGACAAGGAATTTACAGTGCAAGTGCTCGTAGAAAACAAGGTGCTTGGACAAGGCACAGGGAAAAATAAGAAAGCTGCCGAGATGCAAGCAGCAAGGTCAGCTTGGGAAAAATTGAGGTGCAGCTATGGGTAAACGAGATTTTAGATGGCGGGAGTCGAAGAAACCTAAGAAGGGGGCTAAAAAGACAAAGATAGTCTCTGAGCTCATGCCACCAACAGAGGTAGAAGTGGTCAAGAAGAGAAAGGGAGAGCCAAGCACGGAGGAATAAATGAGTGGCAGCCTATCTGGAACTCTACCACAGCGGTGAGCTAAAGAAGCGAATAGAAGCGGCTAAATCTCTGCTGGAGAGTTGCTCTGTGTGCCCTAGCCATTGTGGCGTTAATCGGCTGAGTGGCAAAGAAGGCAAGTGCCGCACATCCCGTCAAGCCATGGTATCTAGCTATGTGCCTCACTTCGGCGAGGAAGCGCCACTGGTAGGCAGACATGGTTCAGGCACTATATTCTTCACTAACTGCAATCTAAGGTGTCTTTTTTGTCAAAATTATTCCATAAGCCAGTTAGGAGAAGGTGAGAAAGTAACTAAAGAAGAGCTAGTTTACATGATGCTCTCCCTTCAAAATAGAGGATGCCACAATATAAATTTGGTATCGCCCACACATGTGGTTCCTCAAATCTTGGAAGCGCTGGAAGTAGCAGTGAAGTCAGGATTGCGTCTTCCGCTAGTGTACAATTCAGGTGGTTATGACTCGGTGGAGACTTTGAGAATACTCGATGGCATTATTGATATCTATATGCCTGACATGAAATACAGTGATGAAGAGGTTGCTAAAGAGTTATCAGGCATTGAACACTACCCTTCGGTAAACAAGGCTGCGGTCAAGGAAATGCATCGGCAAGTGGGTGACTTGCAAATTAACCAAGACGGAATAGCCCAACGAGGGCTTCTCGCGCGTCACCTGGTCTTGCCCAACAGTTTAGCAGGAACCGAAGAAGTGGTGAATTTCCTCGCTAAGGAAATCTCCCCAAATACCTATGTCAACATTATGGCTCAATATCAGCCCTGCTACAAAGCTTATCAAATTCCAGGCTTGGCGCGGCGAATATCACCTGCAGAATTTCAAGAAGCGCTGGAGTTAGCTCGCCGAGCAGGACTGAGTCGATTAGACAGAGCATATAGGATGGAGGTTCTTCGTCTCCACACGGAGTGACAAAAATGGCGCAGGTGGCACATCTCTCAGCTAAAGTCTATGGTTATGTCCAAGGAGTCTTTTTCCGATCTTTCGTCCAGCATATAGCAAAATTTTTGGAGTTGAAGGGCTATGTGCGCAACCTGGCCACCGGGGATGTTGTGGAGGTTCAAGCTGAAGGAGATAAGCAGCAATTAGAAAAACTATTGGAGCAACTCAAAATAGGACCGCCGGGAGCTCGGGTTAAGAGCGTAGAAACAAGTTGGTCAGATTACTCAGGGCACTTTACCAACTTTAACATAAGATATTAGCAGAAAATCAAAAGTCAATGATTTTAATTTTTGCTCTTTGCATTTTTTAGTCCTTAAGCTGGCTTCTACCTACATCAATCAGTCTTAGGTGCTCAGTATCGATTCCAGCCAATTGTGAAGCCTCTCGGTCTATTTCATAAGGTTCACCAATTAAGATTTTCCCGCATTCTTCTGATTTCCCTTTTGTTGGGTCATCAGTGTAGGAGAACTTCTGATTGGCTTCGACAATGCCTATGTCAAAGGGCAAAGTAAAATAGAGGTCAGCAAGCACCCTTTCTATCCCCAATTCATATAAACTTCCCCAGCCTCCTAATCCATCTTTCTGATATTTGCTCACTGGCAACAAACTTAGAAGGTTTGCCACAGTAAAACGGCTGGTATTATTGCAGACCTTAAAAGGCGCTACGTTAATCAAGAAGTCGCTGCGTAACACTACATTAGGCACCCAGAAACTTTCCACCGCGAGGAAATGAGACAGTGGATTTTCCACCTCAACAAAGATGGAATCCCTGATATCGAGCATGAGCACCTGATGAAAGTTATACCCTAGAGCCTGGTATATTGGGTAGATTGATTCTCCACTAGGGGTTCCATCAGCAATAATAATATCTGCATTGCTAACTTTTCTAATACCCTCAATAATGATATTCAATATTTCAGGGCTGGTAGTTACAGGATACGGCAGGGAGTAGCCAGCGCAGGGTTTAATTAGAACCCGCCTCGCCCAAGAAAGCTGAGATGGGGGCGTAAAAACAAAATCAGAGGCTTCAAAAATCATTGATTTCATTGGGTAATCATTCGAGGCCAAATTTCGATAACTACAATGCTGGTTGTAAGAGCTCAATTTCAGTAGTAGCTGGGAGCTTCTCTCGCTCGAACTCCACTTCGCTGGAATCCGCCTTTCTTATTCCCTTCTTTCCTTTAAGGAAATCCTCGACACTAGCTATAGGATAGGCACACTTAAGTGTCTTAAAATGCATCGGGATTGTCACTTTCGATGCCAATTGGTCACATACTTGGCTAGCATCGGCAGCATCAATGGTGAAAAACCCACCAACGGGAATAAACAGCATATCTACAGCGCCAATTTCCTCAACTTGTTCCCGAGTAAGCAGATGCCCTAAATCCCCCAAGTGGCAAAGTTTTATGTCATCTATGGTGAAGCAAAAGACGGTATTAGGCCCCCGCTGCTTGCCTTTACTGGTATCGTGATAAGTGGCGATGCCTCTAAACTGAATCCCCCTGGCGATTTTTATGCCACTGCCTTTGACTACTTCTGGTTTCCCCCGCACTGCGGAAACATTATTATGGTCACCATGCTCATGGCTTACCACAGCAATGTCAGCGGTTTCCTTAATAGGAGCATAATTAATGCCCCCACCGACAGCATAAGGGTCAGTGATTATTCTTATCCCGTCTTTAGATGTTATCAAAAAGCAAGAATGACCTAACCATTTTACCTTCATAATGTCCCCCTTTACTTAGCTAGTGATAAAGCCAACTTCACTAAAGTTCTAACTCCGACTCCAGTAGCTCCTTTTACTATATAGCCCCTCTCTTTGCTTGAGGAAGCAGTGCCCGCTATGTCGAGATGAACCCATGGGGTGTTGTCAACGAATTCAGCCAAAAAAAGAGCTGCAGTAATAGCCCCGCCGTATCTATCACCGGTATTCTTGACATCGGCAATTTCGCTTTTGTTCTGCTCCTTATACTCCTCAGGCATGGGCATTTGCCATAACCGCTCTCCAGCTCTGTCAGCAGCTTTAAGAATTTTATCCGTCAACCCCTGGTCATTGCCAAAGACACCGCTATAAAGGGTGCCTAAGGCAACACAACAAGCTCCAGTTAAGGTAGCCAAGTCCACTAAAGGAGACAAGCCCTGTTTTACCGCATAGCTTAAGGCATCAGCCAAAATAAGCCTTCCCTCAGCATCAGTGCTTATCACTTCTACAGTTTTGCCATTCATCGCCTTCAATACATCTCCTGGTTTTAAGGCAGTGCCACTAGGCAAATTCTCGGTAGCTGGAACGATAGCAGTGACATTAACTTTGGGTTTCAGTTGAGCAATGGCGCTAAGCGCTGCCATAACTGCAGCGCCACCAGCCATGTCATCTTTCATCTCGCCCATGCCCTCTGACGGCTTAATAGAAATCCCCCCAGAATCAAAGGTTACACCCTTACCGATAAAGCCAATGCTACCTTCAAAATGTTCATCTCCTTTATAACTGAGAGTTATCAGTTTTGGTGCCTGGCTGCTCCCCCTCGCCACTCCCAGAAGTGCTCCCATACCCATCGCCTCCATGTCCTCCGAGTTGAAAACTTTAAATTCCAAATTATATTTGCAGGCTATTTCCTTAGCTACATCAGCCATTCGAGTAGGCGTCATACAATTGGATGGCTCATTAACCATGTCACGAGCCAGGCTGGCAGCTTCTGCCATTACTCTCCCTTTATGAAGACCTCGTTCCAAGACTGGAAGTTTACTTCCTTCCTTTTCTACTATCAGCATTTCCTCAATATCTTCATGCTCGGGCTTCTTATATCGGCTAAAGTTGTAAAGTCCGAGAAGGCTACCCTCTGTTATTGCCTCAGCCGAAGTCTCTGGCTCAATGCCATCAATGCCGGCCCCATGAAGTATCGTAGCTATCTTATGGCAATTCAATTTTCGTAAAGAGCGACAAAATTCTCCTGTCACCCCACGGATTTTATCAATGCTAAAATCTTGGCGTTTGCCCAATCCAGCAACAGCTACTATCCCAGCTGGCAACTTACCAAGGGTGTGAATAATACCAAGCTCGCCAAACTTACCCTTAATCTCACCCTTGCTGATGAGAGAGCTAATAGCTCCGTCTAAAACTTTGTCCACGGCAGCAGTAGCACCATCAGGTTGCTCCTCACCCTCAAAAAGATTCACCACAATGGCATCAACTTCAATTTGAGCTATGTTACCAGCTATAACTTTGATTTCCAAAATTTGCCTCCCCATAATATATAAATTTCCCGAAACACTTATTTTACTCCATTCAGGCGGGAAATTGAAGAGTCAGTCTCTTCCAATACAAGATGAGCCTGGAGAGGGTATCGATTTCCAATACAAGATGAGCCTGAGAAATTAAGGCAACTTGTTTTATGATTGGGACATGCGACTGATTATGAACGATGAACAATTACAAACAATAGA
>CAZPDE010000049.1:0-9558 GCA_964585315.1 uncultured Dehalococcoidales bacterium
CTTGTATTGGAAATCGATACCCTCTCCAGGCTCATCTTGTATTGGAAGAGACTGGCTATTGACAAAACAGGAGAAATTTGCTACCATTTTAAAGTAGCCATCGACCTTTAAGGCAGTGAGCTAAAACTAGATAATTAGAGTTTCCGCTTGGATCGGCAACGACCGAGACGGGGTAAGTAAAGCCTAAATGATAACCTCTCGGTTGTGCCGAGGGGTTTTTTGATTTATGGTTATGTATGGCGCTATAACCGATGTTCCCGGAATTAAGGTAGGGCATTATACCGATAAGGAAGGGATAACTGGCTGCACTGTAGTGCTCTGTGAGCAAGGGGCTGTTGCTGGGGTTGATGTCAGTGGCTCGTCTCCGGGAACAAGGGAAACCGACCTTCTCCGCCCAGGAAATTCGGTGGAAAAAGTTCAAGCTATCGTCTTCAGCGGGGGCAGCGCTTTTGGGTTGGATGCTGCTAGTGGAGTCATGAGGTACCTTGAGGAGCGAGGATTTGGTCATGAAACTAGAGCAGGCAAAGTGCCCATTGTGCCGGCAGCCATTATTTTCGATTTAGCCATAGGTAATTCTAAAGTCAGACCTGGAGCTGAAGAGGGTTATCAAGCCTGTCTTGCTGCTACCGATGCTGAGGTGGCTGAAGGATGCGTCGGCGCTGGCACTGGAGCAGCGGTGGGGAAAATTCTCGGTATGGCAAGAGCCACCAAAAGTGGTTTGGGAACTGCAAGTCAAAGAATAGCTAAGGATGTTGTGGTAGCTGCTCTGGTAGTGGTAAACGCTTTTGGAGATGTGATTGAACTTAAAACGGGGAAAATTATGGCTGGACCCTGTAAGCCAGATGGAAACGGCTTTTTATCCACATCCGAACTATGGAAAAACGGCCGATTTAAGGAGGTGATTTTGCCCTTTAATACTGTAATCGGTGTGGTAGCTACTAATGCCGAGCTTAGCAAAGCTCAGGCAAACAAATTAGCTCGAGTGGCGCAAGTTGGCATAGCTCGCACTGTCGACCCATGTCATACCACGTATGATGGCGACGCCTTATTCGCCCTTTCCTTGGGTGAAAAGAAAGCCGATATCAATGTTCTTAGCTTAACAGCTGCTGAGGTAGTGGCGATGTCTATTGGTAGAGCCATTCTTCAAGCTGAAACCATGGGCGGCGTACACGCCGCCATGGATATAAACAAATGATAAAGATTGGCTTTGTTGGCGCTGGAACAGTGTGCACAGCCTTAGCGGTAAGGCTGTGCCAGAAGGAATGCTCGGTGGTCGCTGTGTCCAGCCGAAGTTTGCCATCAGCACAAAAGCTGGCTGAGTTGGTAACTAATTGCCAAGTATGCCACGTAGCTCAGGAGGTAGCTGATGCTGCCGAATTAGTCTTTATCACCACCCCTGATGATGTTATAGCCAGAGTAGCCAGTGAAGTTCAGTGGCATGCGGGGCAGGGTGTTGTACATTGCAGTGGCGCCTATTCCGTAGATATTTTGGAGCCAGCCAGAAGGCTAGGGGCAGCCATAGGCTCTTTCCATCCATTGCAAACTTTCGCTAGCGTTAACCAAGCTATAGACAATCTGCCAGGCTCCACCTTTGCCTTGGAAGCTGAAGAGCCATTACTATCTAGGCTAAAGGAGCTAACCTCCCTCTTAACCAGCAACTGGGTGGAACTTAAGCCAGGAGACAAGGTGTTATATCATGTGGCGGCTGTTTTCGTCTCTAACTACCTGGTAACCCTAGGTAAGCTAGCTCTGGATTTGTGGCAGGCTTTTGGAGTGTCACCAGAAGAAGCAACTAAGTCCTTGTTGCCTTTGCTCAAGGGGACAATAAATAATATTGACAGAATCGGCTTACCAGGCTGCCTTACCGGACCTATATCTCGCGGGGATTTAGGCACCATAAGCAAACACTTAAGCGCCCTTGAGGCTAAGAATCCCTCACTGCTTACTACTTATAAAGAGTTGGGGATCCAGACCATCCCCATCGCTTTGGCTAAAGGCGGAATTGATGAAAATAGAGCTAAGGAATTAAAAGCTCTTTTAAATAGTCATTGCGAGCCGAAGGCGAAGCAATCTCAAAAGGAGGCATAAAATGAGGACCATGATGAAAAGCAAAATCCACCGGGCTCGGGTTACCCAAGTTAATTTAGATTATGAGGGCAGCATCACTATCGATAGGTCCCTCATGGAAGCCAGCGACATCTTGCCCTTTGAGCGAGTGGAGGTGCTCAACATCAATAATGGCGCCAGGTTTAGTACTTATGCTATAGAGGGCGAAGCAGATTCGGGAATTATCGGCATTAATGGCGCTGCCGCCAGGCTGGTGGCAAAAGGCGACATAGTTATTATCCTCTGTTATTGCCAAATCCCTGATAACGAGGCAGTGGACATGATGCCAACCATGGTTTATGTAGATAGTAAAAACTGGATTATCGAGACCTCACCTATAATTTCATGCCCTAGATGGTAAATGTAAATAAAAGCTTGAAATGCAAAAAGAAAAAATACAAGGCAAAGGTAAAAATTTTTGAGTTTTAGGGGAGGAGTAACACAATGCGAGTTACCATCACTGAAATAAAAGAAATGAAACAAAAGAAGGAAAAAATCCCCATGCTTACTGCCTATGATTATGTAACTGCCAAGATAGTCGATGAAGTTGGGGTGCCTTTGATATTGGTTGGGGATAGCCTGGGGATGGTGATGCTAGGCTACGAATCCACTATTCCGGTGACTATGGAAGAGATGTTACATCATACAAAAGCCGTGGTCAGGGGAACAAAGAAAGCTCTCATAGTAGGTGACATGCCCTTCATGACCTATCATACCAGCGTTTCCGATGCTTTGCGCAATGCGGCACGTTTTATCCAGGAAGGGGGCGCGCAAGCAGTGAAGCTAGAAGGGGGGGAGAATGTGGCTGAGGTAGTGAGGCGTCTTGTTGATTGTGGCATTCCAGTTATGGGACACATTGGGCTTACCCCACAATCCATATATCAATTGGGTGGCTACAAGGTGCAGGGAAAAACATCAGAGGTGGCTAAGAAGTTGCTTAAAGATGCTCAAATCTTAGAAGAGGCTGGCGCCTTTGCTGTTGTTCTCGAGTGCACTCCGGCAGCTCTTTCTAAGTTGATTACCGAGAAGATAGGCATTCCCACAATCGGCATTGGCGCTGGACCCGATTGTGATGGGCAAGTTCAGGTAATTAGCGACATTCTTGGCTTATACACCGATTTTGTGCCTAAACACGCTAAACAATATGCCAGGTTAGCTGAGGTAATGAAGACCGCAGTCACCGATTATGTAACTGAAGTTAAGTCTGTTAGTTTTCCCACCATGAAGCAAAGCTACACTATGGATGAAAGCCTCCTCAGCGATGTCATTGCGAGCCAAAGTTCTGGGAATAGCGAAGGGGAAGCGAAGCAATCTCCATGCAGGTAGTAAAAACAATTGCCGTCCCCCCTGTCATTCTGAGGGAGCAAAGCGACCGAAGAATCTCCTCTTCACTTCGTTCAGAGCTTCGGCTCACCAGGGTAAACTATGTAGTGAGCGAAGCGAATCTATCCGCGAAGAATCTCATTTCATTTAAGTAGCCATGCAAGTAATAAAAACAATCGCCGAGTTCAGAAAATTAAGGCGGCAGACCTGCGGCTCAGTGGGTCTTGTGCCCACTATGGGATACCTTCATGAAGGTCACTTGGTTTTAGTTAAACGAGCTAGAACAGAAAATTCCACTGTTGTGGTTAGCATTTTTGTCAATCCTACTCAGTTTGGCCCCAGTGAAGATTTTGCAACTTACCCCCGAGACTTTGGTCGCGATTTGAAACTATTGGAGAGGGAGAAAACGGACATCGTCTTCATCCCCTCTAGCGAGGAGATGTATCCCTCTTGGTACAGCAGTTGGGTAGATGTGGAGGGGGTAACCCAGCGCCTTGAGGGAGCACATAGGTCGGGACACTTCAGGGGTGTAGCTACAGTGGTAGCCAAGCTATTCAACATCGTCCAGCCCACCAGGGCTTACTTCGGTCAGAAGGATGCTCAGCAAGCAGTAGTTATTAAGCGCATGGTAGCCGACCTTAATATGAATGTAGAAATTGTGGCTGTGCCTACAGTTAGAGAAAGCGAGGGTCTAGCAATGAGCAGTCGCAATATCTTTCTCAACCCCGAAGAGCACCGGGCAGCAACAGTTCTATTTAAGGCTCTTTCTCTCGCCAAGCAACTATGGCAAGAGGGAGAGAGGGATGCCGACAAAATTCGCCATCAAATGAGCTCGCTTATCCAGAAAGAACCTCTGTCCCAAATTGACTATGTCAGCATTGCCGATGCCGACACTTTGGAAGAGCTAACCATAATCGACCGCCCAGCTCTCGCCTCCCTGGCCGTCAAAATAGGCAAGACGAGACTGATAGATAATATGCTTCTGGAATAAGTATTCTTATTTTGCTTGCCAATCGTCCTGATTTCCCTGAAAACTTCTTCTAGCTTCATGGTAATCTCAAACTTATCCCTATGGTCGGTGATAGACATCACGTCGATGGCCAATAAGATGAACCATCAGGGTATGTTTATCTCGATTTACTGTGTATAGAACTCGATAGCTCCCTATCCTGAGTTTATATAGCGTTTTGAATTCACCAGTAAGCGGCTCGGGGATAATGTCCTCGAAGTTTTGTGATAGCCACCTTAGTTTGTTTATAACGCGTTGAGCAACTGGCTTGTCAAGGCGATGTAAATCTTTAGCAACTTCAGGCATGAGCCGTATTGGGCAGGTCATACTAGCTCAATCCAGCTTGGCTGATTATGTCATCGATGGGAATCCCCTCTTCACCAGCTTGTATGACAGCCAAAGAGCGATTAAGCCTTCCCTTGACTTCCTCTCGGAGCTCAAGTCCCAAATCAGGATCGCCAAGGATTTCTTCAAGCTTCTCCTCGACTGCCTCTTCAATTAAGGATTTAAATTCCTCAACACTCAGATCTTTAACCTTCATAATTACTCCCCGCTTATAAATTGTATCAACTCCATTACCAGAATGCCAAAAAATGCTTTATTTAGGACTCTATCTCTAGCAAGCTCCAGTATCTCTAGCCGTCAAAATAGGCAGAACGAGATTGATAGATAACACGCCTCTGAGATAAATATGCCATTGCGCGCTGTCTATCTGGCTCGGCGATAGCTAGTACGAGATTGCCAAACCATAGGACCTTGAGTATTCCAGCTTCCCTGTGCAGGGGTCTATCCTTATCCCTAAGCCCTCGAGAACAGTAACGCCCAGCAATAGCTCGGCAACATCCATTATAGCCACCTGGAATATGCCCTCTCTATCAAGGAGCTTAAAGTAAGCATTGGAGAGAATAGCCTTTACCTTTCTTTTGTCAGCCAACATTAGCTCAGTCTCCACAATTGGCTTTATTCCCAACTTCTCCGCCAGGCTTGCTGATATGGCGGGGAAAAAGGCGCCAGAATCAGCAAGAAATTCAATCTCTTTTAGTTTGCTCTTTTGAGGGTCTCCAATAATTGCTTTAGCCCTAACATAGCCCATCTTGCTTAGCCTTTCAGCTAATTGTATTAGTCTGGTCGCTAAGTGGCAAACAAGCCGAGGAACCTACACAGTGCTGTAACAGAGTAAGGGGCAAGCCCTAAAAGCTTGCCCCTTTAGTTGTCGCCTGCTTGCAAATCTAATTCTGAGCTAAATTATTCCCTTTTGGTTCTGGCAAACAGAAATACCAGCGCTATAATGAGCGCCAGGGCAATTATCACGATGGCTATTATGCCACCTGTGCCCAAACCACCAGAAAAGCAAGTTGTCTTCAGCAGCCATCGACAATCACTACAGTGTTATTGAACTTTCCTTTCATACTATCGGTGATGAATTTTGGCCCGATGGCGAAAACGTATGGGTAGCTTTCTACTACCCTCGCCTTAGCTAATTCGTCGCTCAACTGTTCATTAGGATGCTTTATCTGGAGGTAAGTTTCATTAGTGAATAAGTAAGTTCCTATCATTGACTCAACATCTTGTGGATTAGCTCCCATTGCCCCAGAATGAGCTCGAAAGATAATTAGCTTGTAGCCATAAGCGGGTAAATTTCGGTAGAAGTCAACTGTGATGTCGTCGCCTTGATAAACATCTACCTCAAAGCCAAAGTCCTGAAGCTCCTTGATTACCTTAGCAGTGAAATCCTCGTTGGGGTAGTAGAGTATAGAGCTGGTCAATTATGGCTGCCCTGGTGCCTTTCGGAATAGCTGGAGTGATGAATTGAGGGCTCTGCCAAATGAAAATAAAAGCAAAAACACCAACAAACAGAGCTACCGTAACCCATAGCCAAGGAAAGCCCCTCTTCGGGGGCTTTCCTTGGGCCTGCTTCTTAGCCTTTGCCCATGCTTCCCCCAAATTTTCGATTTCTAAAAGCTATAAAAATATGGCATCAGCTCCTCTTCGGGAATATATCTTAAGGCTTGCCTGAAAATAGCTCTCAAGGTGCCTTTATCCAATTCCTTATGCCGAGGGATAGTGAGAGTTTGTTTTGTTCCGTTGGATAAAACCCTTCTCAACTTCACATGATTTCCCTTTTGAGAAACGGGTTAGAAACGAAATTGAGAGAGGATTTTGATGACATCCTCCCCGCTTAGGCTTTTAAGCTTTGGCATGGATAGGCTCAAGCTCAAAATTGGCCAGGATGGAGAAATCGGGGAGAATATCCCACTCCTCCAGATTCTCTCCCTCAAGGTGAAGATCAATGGCTTCCTTTATATTGGCCACGACCTCATCCAAGGTTTCACCTTGAGTAACCACAGGCAAATCGACGCACTCAGCAACATAGTATTTCTCGCCTTTATAGATTTTGACTTGAATGATTTTTTTCATAAATCTGATTCCTTTAGTTAGATTTTTGGATACATTGACCCATGTCCAAGTTATAGCCTTCTGAGAACAAATGTCAAAGGTAAAAAGGAAAGGGAAAAGTCTTAAGGCTTTCCGCCTGACACCAAATGATGGCTATCATAACCGATGCCAACCCTAAATTCCTTTTGCATTTGAGATTCTTCGCTCAGAGCCTACAGTGGCATCTGTGCCCAAAACTACTCACATTTCCCCAAAGCCATTGTTAGTATACACCACTTTGTAAGATGACTTCTTGGCTTTCCCATTCGCTAAGCATCTGATTGAACAAGACAGACTTTGTCTAGCTCTCCTCCAGCCTTTTATGTTTACCCTCACCTTTCAAGGTGAGGAGATTGCTTCGGCTATGCCTCGCTTTGAATTTTGGTCATTAGCGCTATTGAATCGCCTTCCACAAAGTAGAGTATACGGTATTCAGGACTCCTGCCGAAATGGTAGGAACGTTCTCCCTTAAGCGTGCCAATTAAATAATCTCCTACTTTGTACGGATTGCTTTGAATCAATGGCAGATGCTTGTATGCTATTTCCTTCTGAACATGCCTGGGCATCCTTTTCCAGTCACGTCTCGCTGCTGGCAATAACTCAAGCACATACTCGATGGCCATTGCTAGCCAAGTTCCCTTTGAAGTTCCTTAATGGTAACAAACTTCTCGCCCCGCTCCTTAGCTAGCAATGCTTCCCTTGTTCGTTCGTTTACATAGTCAATGAAGCAGGGCTTCTCTCGAAGCTTCAGGAACTCAACAAAAGCCACTACCTCATCTAGTTCCTTTTCAGATAAGCTGTTGATACTTTCCAACAGGATTCCCTTGTTGCTTTTTTCATAGCCCATTTTCACTCCTTTATCATTTCATGCTGCTCCGAGATATATGTATCTAATACTATTTGAGCAAATTTCAATAGGTTTTGGAGGGATTCGGTCAAGAAGATGAAAAATGAGGCGTAGCAGCTTGCATCCTGGCTGCTTGTCTTACAAAGGAAAACTTTATTTCTTAATCGCTCTTACAATCTTATCGATTGCTGCAGTAATATCTTTGGAGGTGTCAACAACGAAATAATTACGGGAAACTTTCTCCTTGTGGGGCTTCATTCTCCGGTACACTTCCCAGTCAGCTTGAGAATCATCTTGTGAAGCAAATCCCTTTTCTCGAGCCAGAAGGCGCTGCCGCACTACCTCTGAAGGAGCTTCAACACAAACCAGAATAAGCTTTGCTCCCGCTTTTCCCGCGGCATGATAGAGATATTCCCGATGTCGCTCCAATAGATTTGTGGCATCAAAAATGATGGGGGTCCCTTTTGTTAAAAGTTCTTCAATGAGAGCATGACAAGCAGGAAAGAGACGCTTGTTTTCAGCTTCATTATATAAAGGAGAAGGAAACAAGATTTTACGCAAAGCATCGCTTGATAAAATAAGAAAGGGTAATCTCTCAGCCAACTTACGGCAGAAAACCGACTTGCCTGTGCCGGGCAAACCACTAACTATAACAAACGGAGGCTCTACTTGAGGTTGTGGTAAGCCCTTAAGACTTTGCCTCAATCTCTCTACATCTTTATTTATGCTACTCGTTATCAATGGCATGGGGAGGCTAATTCTTCGTCCTTTCTCAACTCACTAATGCGGTCGCGAATCATAGCAGCTTTTTCAAATTCCAGATTCTTAGCTGCCGCTTTCATCTCCCGCTCCAATTGTTTAATAAGGCGAATCATTTCCTCTCTGGAAACGGGGGCAGCCATATATGGAGTCCGAGTTTCGGCTACCGCCTGAACTCGCTCGGTTATATCTTTAATCGCCTTCTTTATTCCCTGTGGTGTTATGTCATGTTCTTTATTATAAGCTTCCTGAATCTGGCGCCTGCGACTGGTTTCCCCTATCGCCTTCTCCATGCTTCTGGTAACAGTATCAGCATACATTATAACATGAGCATCCACATGTCTGGCGGCACGCCCCATTGTTTGGACAAGAGCTTCCTCTGACCTGAGGTAGCCTTCCTTGTCAGCATCGAGTATGGCTACCAGACTAACTTCGGGCAAATCCAGCCCCTCGCGGAGGAGATTAATGCCCACGACCACATCATAGACACCGAGCCGAAGGTCACGGAGTATCTCCACTCTCTTTAAAGTCTCCACCTCTGAGTGCAGGTAATGGGTCTTTATCTCCATTTCCTTAAGGTAGTCACTTAATTCCTCCGCCATCCTCTTGGTTAAAGTAGTCACCAGGCAACGCTCCCCTTTATCCACCCTGGTTTTTATCTGATAGATGAGGTCATCGATTTGCCCTTTAATCGGTTTAACCTCTATAGTGGGCTCCACTAAACCAGTAGGGCGGATTAATTGCTCCGCCACCTGCTGACTATGCTCATATTCATAAGGCTTTGGTGTGGCGGAGGCATAAATAACCTGATTAATGTGTTTGTTAAACTCCTCAAAATTCAGTGGGCGGTTATCCAGAGCTGAAGGAAGGCGAAAACCATAATCAACCAGGGTCTGTTTTCGAGAGATGTCACCGCCATACATACCTCTTATCTGAGGCAAGGTCATATGCGATTCATCGATGAAAAGCAAGAAATCGTCGGGGAAATAATCCAGTAAAGTCCAAGGTGTGCTTCCTGGAGCGCGCCGCTGGAGATGTCGGGAGTAATTTTCCACTCCGGTGCAATAACCCACCTCCT
>CAZPDE010000050.1:0-9352 GCA_964585315.1 uncultured Dehalococcoidales bacterium
GATTTCCCTACCTGGAGCTTGCCCCAAACCCCCTCTTTTGTAGGAAGTCGGGAGGACATCTTTACGATGTTTCTTGCCATCGATGATTATGGAACCAAAGCTTAATTTATCTATTTTAGCCATAAAAATTCACCTCCTTTCCTCTGAGTGGCTCTTTAATTCCGCTTGCGGCCTTGTCATTCTGAGCGAAGCGAAGAATCTCATATCGCTCAGGACAGGCTTCGTGACCGAGGAATCTAGACCCTTCGCTAACGCTCAGGGTGACAGATTAGGCACTCTTCCTCTAGCTTTTTTCTTGCTTTGTAAATCAGCCCTTTGTTTGCTGCTTTGCTTTATTGCCTTGCCTTGCTTGAAGCGGTTTAAGTTCAAAAAGCCCTTTGCCATCGTTCTAAATAAAGCTGCCTTTTAACTTGAGTATAACGTTGTCCACACTCTCGCCTTCTGCCCGAATGTGCTTTATGGCTTCATCAATTTTGTAGTGTTTGTAGCTATCGTTAAGGTCAGCTAACTTTTCATAGTAGCTTACTCTTTTCCCCAATCTAAAATTGAGCCTTTCCTCTTGGGGCAATGATAGATATTGATTTATGATATTGAGACAATTCTCTTTATCCTCAGGCATTTTGCCTTCCACTTCCATCAACAGGTTAAGTATATGGTCGCTTTTAAGGTAACTAGTAACCTCCATGTTATTTATAAAATTGCCTATCTCCTCCACTACCTCGTCTTCTGTTTGCAATTCGAAGTCTCCTTCTTGGAGCTTGGACCATAGAGACATACTTGGGGAAATATGAAGGCTGCGCAGCCTAATGTAATCAGGGTTGATTTCATTTAGCGCTTTGGCTGTTTCCCTCACATGTTCTTGGGACATTTTCCTGCCCCCCAATCCAGGCATGACATATTCACATAAGGAGATGCCCGCTTGCACCACCTTTACTCCGCCTTTAATATGCTGCTCCGCAGTGCACCCCTTTTGCATATAGGCGAGCACAGAATTACAACCGCTTTCCAGTCCAGTGTGAATCCTATCCAGCCCGACATCTTTAAGCTCTTTTAGCTCCTCCAGCGACTTTCTCGCTGTGGTGTGAGAGCGAGCATAGGAAGTCACTCTATTTAAGGTGGGGAAGGTCTGCCTCAAAAAGGCAATCACCTGAATTAGTTCCGGAGTGCGCATGATAAGTGTGTTGGAATCTTGAAGGAAAGCTGACTCACCACCGGCATAAAGCCACAGGGCGACATTATGCGCACATTGCCCATATTGAGGCTGATTAAGAAGCATTGCTGCCATTTCCCTAATCCCATTGCCATAGCCCATTCTCCAACTTAGCTCATTTATGCCATCGCTGATAGTTTTAGCTGCTTCAATATCTTTTAAGATTTCAGCAACTGGTCTCAGCTCAAATTTGCTGTCTTTGTAAATAGGGCAGAATCGGCACTTATTCCAGGGGCAATTCCTGGTGGCCCTTATCAGTAAAGAGTAAGCCTCGCTAGGAGGTCTTACAGGCCCCAGCTCAAAGGTGTGAGTTAGTTTTTCTGTGCCTAAATAATAATTTAGTCTCATCGCCACTATTTTATCAGTTTGTTTGCCACTCTACTAGGCTCTGATTCCTTCACCCCTCGTCATTCTGAGGGAGAGAAACGACCGAAGAATCGCACTCAGGATAAACCATGTAGTGAGCGAAGCGAATCTATCTGCGAGGAATCTAGACCCTTCGCTGCGCTCAGGGCTTCGGCTCAGGGTAACAAAATAAATAATCGCCCAAATAGACTTCTAGGTTGTAACTATGATAGTATTGCCAATTTAAATGGACCAAATCGAAGTAATTTCCTTTGATGCTGAAGGAACATTAGTAACACCTGACTTCAGCCAAGCTTTGTGGCATGAAGCTATCCCCTCTCTTTATGCCCAAAAACATTGTCTTGACTCTACCCAGGCTAAGAAAGTTCTCATTGAAGAGTATGACAGGATAGGTGATCAGAGACTAGAGTGGTATGACATCGAGTACTGGTTTAGAAATCTTGGATTAGGGGCTTCTGAGCCAGTGATACAAAGCTGCCGCAACAAAATATCCTATTATCCTGAGGTAGCGGAAGTTCTTTCTTCTCTAGCCAGCAAATATAGGTTGGTTATTGCCTCAGGCACGCCAATCGAGCTGCTGCGTTATTTGTTGCGGGATGTAGAACCTTATTTCGCTCATATTTTTTCTTCTATTTCACATTACCGACAAACAAAGAGCCCTGAGTTTTATCTTGCTATATGTCGAGAAATGGATGTGGCGCCAAGTCAGGTTGTCCATGTAGGTGATAATTGGCAGTTTGATTTCCTCAATTCGAGGCAAGCTGGCATAAATGCCTTTCACCTTGATAGGTTGGGAGGAAACCATCGAGAATCTCTTAGCGATTTGACTCAATTCAAGCATCTTTTCCTATCCCCAAAATAATATGGTAGGCGATGTTGCCTCCTTATTTGCTGGAGATTCATCTGAGCAGCGATATTTAGGCTTAGCGTGACCCCGGCTCAAGTGCCTCGGCTTCAAATACTTTAATTCGCTGCCTTTGGGCAAAGCGGCCCGCTTCCCGGTTTAAGCCCGGAATGGCGACTAATACTTTGTCGAAAACGCCACAATCATAGGCTTTGTCATCGAAGTTAAATACCTTGGCTATGTCTATGGGCTTGTCTGCCACCTCGATGGCAATTATAATATTATACTCTACTATGCTATCATCCCTGGTAGCTAGAATATCTATGCTATGCTCTGCGCCTGACCTGCCTGTTATCTGGGCATTTTCCTTTATCTCGTAGCCATGACTTTGGAGGTCGCCAATGAGCTCTGACCTTGATTTGAAATGGAAAGGTGTCCTCTCCAGTTCGGTTTCAATTTCTTTAACCATCGGGGGGAAAATGCTGCTAGCTAAAAATGGCTCTAAATCTTGGGATTCCAGTATTTTTATCCTTTGTCTCGCAGCGAAGCGACCTGCCTCTGGAGTAACTCCAGGGATTGCAATTAACACCTTATCATGAATGCCAGTATCGTAGGCTTTGTCATCAAAATTAAATGCCTTCTCTAAACTCAGAGGCTTATTAGCTACCTCAATGCCAATGGCGACTTTGTGCACTACGATGCCGTCATCTCTGGTAGCTAAAAGGTCGAAGGTATGCTCTGCGCCTGACACGCCTTTCATAATGGCATTTTCCCTTACCTCGTATCCCTGACCCTGGAGAAATTGTAGAAGCTGCGCTTTGGGCTTAAGCTCAAATTGTAGCCAGTTTCCCCTCTCTTTGTTCAGGGAATAGGAATAAGCATCTACCTCGGTGATTTTTCCACCAGCGGTAATGGAAGAGCACTTGAGGCACCTCCATTTTATTGTCGGCTGATCGAATATGTTATCACAGCCATGACATTTGTATAACACTCCGAGGCTGCGGTAATCGGTGTCCATGGTATGCAGTTCCTGCTTGCATTTGGGGCATACCAGCATGCCCTTAAGAAAGAACTCTTCCTCCGTGCTGGTATATTTACACACCAGGTGCTCCAGCACCCTGCCTCGGATGATATTGCCCGAGCCACATTTGGGGCAACAATAAACGGGCCTGAGATTCATCGACCCACATTGAGGACAATAGAGAAATTTATCAAAGAATTTCCTCACCAATATGCCCTCTTTAGTCAAAGACTCCAGGATTGCCACGGACTCCTTATCTGTGGTATTGAGGAGTTGGCTTACAGTGGGGAGGGAAAAACCCAGTTCAGATTGCACATTAAGCTGCGGCTTTATCTCCGGGATGGTTCCCTGAAGCATTGCCTCCAGGAGCTTTGCCACCTCTTCATTTTGCCATGGATTGAAGTGTCCTGCTGTCATTGTCTAACTTAAGTGTAGTCAATTTCCTAATAGGTGTCAAATAGCTAAATGTTGACAACCTACTCGCCAAGTTGCCACAATGAGCATTTGTGGAAGTGCTTAGTATAATTGGCTTTGCTGTCTTGGGTATTGCTGTGGGCAGCTTCCTTAGTGTATGCGCTGACCGCCTGCCTAGAAATGAATCTATCTTAAATCCGCCATCTCACTGCGAACTCTGCCACCATCGTTTAGCCGCAAAAGACCTTATTCCTGTATGCAGCTATCTTTGGCTTAAAGGTCGCTGCAGGTATTGCCAAGGTTCCATTCCTAAGGGGTTGTTCTGGGTAGAGCTTGCCACGGGCATCATATTCCCTTTCCTGTACTGGTGGTGTGGACTAAGCGTTGAGCTGGCGGTTATGGCTTTCTATGCCTGCCTGTTCATAGTGATTTTTGTAATTGACCTGGAGCATGGGCTTATCTTAAACAAGGTAGTCTATCCCGGCATGGCAGTAGCTTTGCTTCTGGCTTTATTCTTGCCTCAGCCATGGCTTACTCAATGGATGATTCCCGGAGTTGCCAATGCTGCCATTGGGGGAGGCATCGGCTTTGTGCTATTCCTGCTTATAGCCATTATCTCCCGAGGAGGAATGGGTTGGGGAGATGTCAAGCTAGCTGCCCTGATTGGTTTGGCTACTGGTTTCCATTTAGTTTTTATCGCCTTGCTTATGGGAGCTATTCTGGGTGGTGTGGTGGCTATAGCTTTGGTGGTAGTTAAAGGGAAAAAACGCAAGGAGATGATTCCCTTCGGCCCCTTTCTCTCTCTAGCCGCTATGGTCACACTGCTGTGGGGAAGCCACATACTCAACTGGTATCTGGGACTTATGTGATTCACCCCGTGAAATATTATTTCATGAGGTAAAGACTTCAAAATTTGCATTTTACACCATATATGCTAAACTAAAGTAAGGTGACTTTTTAGCCCTCCGTAGGGCGGCATTTTATATGCCGCCTCTCTTTGGCGGGGAATAAATCCCCGCCCTACTGGAGCCTAGCAGAGGATAAGGTATTAGGGGGTAAATTGATTAAAGTATTTATAATCGACGAGCAACCTTTGTTCCGCCAAGGCATATGCTCCTCCCTCTCCCAGATGGCGGATATAGAGGTTTTGGGAGAAGCTAATGTTGATGAAAGTGTGCTTTCCACTATTGAGATTTCCCCCCCTGATGTGGTGCTTTTAGGCGCCAATGCTACTCCCCTCGATGACTTAAAACTATGTCAAATCATAAAACAACGGCTGCCCACTGTGGCTACTATCATCCTCACTCCGCAGACAGGGGATGCCCAGCTTTTTCAGGCGATCAAAGCCCATGCCTCGGCTTACCTTAATCGGGATGTGAATGCTAATGAGCTGGCACAAATTATCCGACGATGCGCTCGTGGTGAGCACCCCGTAAATGAAAGCCTGGTAGACCGACCGAAAGTAGCCGAGCAAATACTACAGCAGTTTCATGAGCTCTCCAGGGAAAAAGAAGCAGCCACTTTTATTTCACCACTTACCCCCAGAGAAACAGAGATACTTGACTATATGGCTCAGGGTTATCTCAATAAACAAATCGCTGATGTGTTGAATGTCAGCGAGCAGACCATCAAAAATCATGTAACCTCTATTCTCCGTAAACTCAACGCCAATGCTCGCACTCAGGCGGTGGTGGTAGCTATAAAGAAAGGGCTAGTCTCCATTACCAGGGAATAGGCGAATCCCTAGTGGTGTATTCCTGTATTGCTTATTTCTACCTCCTTGTCTATTATTAGCAAGATAAATCCATAATATGTAGGAAGGAATTCTATGTGGCTTAAGACAAGAATGTTCCTTTTGGTAGCATTGCTCTTCGGCATCCTCTACGGCGTGATTACCGGGATTGGAATCTGGATGGGAGCAGGCAGCGTCTTAATCTATCTTATTATAGCTTTCATCTTCCTTGGTATTCAATATCTTGTCGGTCCCGCCATAGTGGGCAGGACGATGAGAATAAAGTGGGTTTCGGAAAAAGAGGCGCCGGAGCTACATAGAATGGTAGCTGAGCTTGCCGAAAGGGACCATCTTCCCAAGCCCAAGGTGGGCATCTCACAGGTAGCAATGCCTAATGCCTTTGCCTTTGGCAGAACCAATAGGGATAGCAGGGTTTGTGTTACCCAAGGCATTTTGAATCTTTTGAGCAGAGATGAACTTAGGGCTGTCCTGGGACATGAAATGTCCCACATAAAACATCGAGACATGATAGTTATAACCTTGCTGTCCGCCATACCGCTCATTATGTATTGGATTGCTTTGGGCACGATGTTTAGAGGAATGCTGGGTGGTCGAGGCCAAGGTGGTGTCATTGTTCTCCTCATTGGCATGGGCGCTTTTGCTCTTTACTTTATCACCAACTTGCTCGTTCTCTACGGCTCACGCATACGGGAATACTATGCTGACAAGGGAAGCGTTGAATTGGGCAACGAGCCTCATCATCTGGCTACAGCTTTATACAAACTAGTCTATGGCAATGCTCGGTTTAAGGGCCGCCCAGAACTAAAGCAAATGGAAGGAGTTAAAGCCTTCTTTGTTAATGACCCTACTCGTGCATGGAGTGAGATTAGAGAGCTATCTCAAGTCGACCTTGATATGAGCGGCACCATTGATAACTATGAATTGATGGAGCTACGAAGCAAGACTATTAAGCTCAGCTCTGCCGATAAGATGATGGAAATTCTCAGCACCCACCCTAATATGTTAAAGAGGATAAAGCACCTATCCTCGCTGATGACCTGAGGAAAGCTTTATAAGGCAACAGGATGTCCAGACGAGCTGCTAGACGCATCGTGCTCGTTATCCTGCTTGTGTTTTTCTTTATCGTGCCAGCAGCAGAACCATGTTGGTTTGGTTGGAGTTCTGCGTCTAGAACATTTCACTTATATGCAGTTATCATCTGGAATGCGGCAATCCTAGTTCATGTATTCTGGCTAAACCGAAAGCTTCTTTTCTCCTATTTCAGTAGAGTATCACGCCTATCCTCGCAAAATCTGAGGCAAATTGTGATTTTGCTTCTTACTATATTCCTTGTGGGCGCGTGGGTTGGAGGCTTTCTGGCGCAGTCGATGACAGCACTACGAACTGGATACCTTTGGTGGTGTTCTGTCTACTGGGTGATACTAATAGTTCATATCTGGCTAAATCGCAGACCATTACGGTCACAATTTGGCAAGAGAACAGCTACGAGTGTCTTTTTTCTGTGCTGCGCCGCTGCTATTGCCTGTGCTGCTGGTAGCTTCATTGCCACTTTCATTTAGGCGGCAATTTGGTTATAGTTACTTATAGTTAAGCAAATGAAAGGGGCAAAATACACAGTATATTCCGCCATAACGACTCTCCTCGAAGAGCTGGCTCTAGTGGCGGTTGTGCTTTGGCTACTGCCGAAGTGGGGGATAAATATCCCTCCTTGGGGTCTTATCCTTATGGTGGTTGCTTGGGGAGCATATAGCGGCATAACTTACTGGTTGGGCAATAAAGCATTGGATAAAAAGCCAATGATTTCGCCCGATGTCGGTAGCAAATGTCAGGTGACAATGCCCCTTGCTCCCAAAGGTTATGTTCGAGTTAAGGGTGAATTATGGCAAGCAAGAGCGAACTCTGCTATAGATGCCGGTGAGGAAGTCGTTATTGTGGGCATAGAGAGGATGACCCTTTTGGTAAGCCCGGCAGAAAATAATAATAATGAAAGCAAAGGGAGCACTCCTCGGTTGACATAATCGCTATCCTGTTTCGTTGGCGCCAATGGCCTGTATCACAGGAGCAAAAAATAAAATAGTATGCTATTCTTTAGGTATAGATGGAGATTAGCTGGCTGGGGCATTCCTGCTTCCTCATTAAAGGGAAAGAAAAGGTTATTATCACCGACCCATATTCTCCTAACCTGGGCTATTCCTTGGGCGAGCCTAAAGCAGATATAGTGACTATAAGTCATTTCCATTCTGGCCATAGCTATGTTGAAGGCGTTGACAATAAACCCAAACAAATAAAAGGTCCTGGGGAATATGAAATAGGGGGGACATTCATCACTGGAATCGCCACCTTCCACGATAATCAGAAAGGGGAAATGAGAGGCAAAAACACCATCTACATTATAGAGATGGATGGCATAACTTTATGCCATTTAGGAGACTTGGGGCATCCGCTGACTCCGCAATTGGTAGAGGAATTGGGAGCTATCGGTATTCTATTTCTGCCCGTGGGAGAAATATCCACCATATCCATTGATACCGCCGTGGAAATAGTGAGGCAACTAAATCCTCATATCGTCATTCCTATGCATTACAAAGGAGACGCTGGGGACAAACTCTTGGGGAAAATGGGAATTGGTGAGACGGAAGTAAAACCAAAACTTTCAGTTACTTCATCCTCTCTGCCTGCCAGCACGCAAGTAGGAATTCTAAGTTACACCTAACCTGTGGGACTAAAGTCAACTGTTCACATTGGTATCATTCGGAGGGAGCCCTTCGCTTCCTGTCATTCTGAGCGTAGCGAAGAATCTCGGAGACCCTTCGCTCAGGGTGACATAGGGAGTGAGCAGTGAACAATGTAGGGGAGGGGACAAGCCCCTCCCCTACAGGCTACTTTTTATCTTTGAACTTTGATCTATCTGGTTTGTAGTTATGGATATTTGTGAACAGTTAAGGGGTAAGCTTAAGGAAGCTGTTGAAAAGAACAAAGCTGATGGCATTCTGCTGTCAGGGGGGCTTGATACCAGCATCTTGGCTTTTATTGCTAAGCCAACCATAGCCTTGACCGTGGCTTTAAAAGATTCCCATGCATCTGATCTTGTCTATTCAGAAAAGATATCGAAACTCTTGGGAATACAACTCAAGAAGATGGAGTTCAGTGTGGAAGAGGCGCTTAACACACTCCCTGAGGTTATAAGCATATTGAGAACCTTCGACCTTGCTTTACCGAATGACCTTTCTATATACTTTGCCCTCAAGCTTGCCAGGGAAAACAAGGTGAGCTCCGTCATTACTGGCGACGGGAGCGATGAACTTTTCGCCGGCTACTCTTATATGACGAGTCTGCCACCCAAAGATTTAGAAAGATACATAAGAGGACTTTCGCAAAGCTGGCGCTTCTCAGCTAATGTTCTTGGCGAGGCTTTGGGCATCGAAGTAAAACAGCCCTTTCTCGATGGTGACTTCGTTCGTTTTGCTCTGGACATAGGCCCGGAGCTTAAGGTCAGTGGAGGTGTAGGGAAATACATCTTGAGGAAAAGTTTTGAGGACCTGATGCCGCAGGAGATAGTATGGAGGAAGAAGGAGCCTATAGAATGTGGCTCCGGCTCCAATAAACTCCATGAAATAATAAGCAACATGGTCTCCGATGAGGAAATTCAATCGCTGAAGGAGAAAACCCACATAAAATTCATAAATAAAGAGCATTGCTTCTATTATCGCATTTACAGCGAAGTCATAGGAGAAATACCTAAAG
>CAZPDE010000051.1:0-9077 GCA_964585315.1 uncultured Dehalococcoidales bacterium
GCGATTTCCCTACCTGGAGCTTGCCCCAAACCCCCTCTTTTGTAGGAAGTCGGGATATAGTTGTCCTTGCCGTTTCAGTGTCGGTTGGCATCGGCCTATTCTTTGGTTTTTACCCCGCCTGGAACGCCTCCCGCCTCAGCCCTATCGAGGCTCTCAGACACGAATGAAGGCAAATACTAAATCCTAAGCCCCAAATCCTAACTTAAGGAAGTTGGAATTTGAATTTGTTTAGGATTTAGAAATTAGAATTTAAATTGCATGAAGATGGGGCTAAAGCGTTTTCATACCAAGAATGCTCTTATATTGCTATTAGCGTTAAGCTTGGGCACTCTAATTATGCCATCCCTGGCATGGGCGGATGAGGAAGAGCTTCAATGGACAGAAATAAGTAATCCAGAATTGGTCAATCTTTGCGATATAGCTGTCGCGCCTGAGCCTAGGAGCCTATTTGCGGCAACATATAATTCCACTGGTCCCGAGGTCGTCTGGCGTAGCGCTGGCACCCCTTTAGGCGAGTTTTGGGGACCGGTGTTAACTATGGATACCACTTCCAACAGGATTATTTTGAGGTTAAGCCCCAGTTATAGTCGAGATTATACTATTTATGTGGCTGAAGTGGGTGGTGACCTTATAGCAGTATCGCATAATCGGGGCAATTCATGGAAGGAGCAGCATGCCCCGGGACCGGTGATTGATATGGCTGTTGAGGATGAGGATACCATTTATATTGCTTTGTCCCGTGGCTTTATCCAAAAGAGTACTGATGCTGCCTGGACATGGCAGGACTCTGTGGATAGCAAGCTTTCAAAAATTAACATGCTAACCGTTGCCGAAGGCGGGACCGTCTTTGTTGGTGGTAGCAATGGGGAAGTGGCTTATTCTCTGGATGGCGGCAACACCTTTATTAAAATCCCCGAAGACATTGGTGATAGCGATGTTCAAGTTATAGCCGATATCAATTACGGGGAAAATGGCATTATCTACGCCTCTTCAGATAAAGGCGTTTATCGCTGGAGCATTGGGGTTTCTACCACATGGCAGCGGATAGTAAAGGGAAGTGGTATTGTAGGCTTGGCAGGGGGCAGTGAAGGAGCACTTTATGCCCTCAAACCCAGTGAGAGTGTAATCCGTTTACTAAATCCCTCCACCTCAAACAAGACAGAAATGGACCTTATGGATTTGCCAGCAGAAGGCAGTTCTCCTATCGTTAAACTATCAATTACTTCCGAAGAGAATGAATTATGGACCTTTGGTGCTGCCAACAATGTGATTTATTACTTCACAGACACCTTGTGTAAAGCTGCTCCGAGTTTGGATGCTCCTTTTGATGGAGCTACTATACCACTCGGCTCTACAGGTCGTGTCAGCTACCTCAACTTGAAGTGGAATGAATTACCTGAGGCTACGATATATGAGGCAGCTATATATTTGGATTCGGACTGTAATCAAAGAGTGTGGCTAAATAATAGCGATACCACAAGCATCATTCTTAGAGATGACTCCGTTCGATTAACTGCTAGCACTACATACTACTGGCGGACGAGAGCAATTGCCCCTCTAAAAAGCTCTTGGTCTGAGTCAAGGAGTTTCACCATTGGACTCGGAGGTGTTCAAGCGACCTCCCCTGCTACTGGCACCACTGGTGTGCTAGTAATCAACGGCTGTTTCACCTGGAATTCTTACCCTAACGCCACTGAGTATGAATTTATTCTGTCTGAAAATGCTGACTTAACTAGCCCGTTAGTTACTGATAGGGTGACCTCAACGGCTTACGGTTACTCCGGCACTCTCGACTATGGCACAACTTATTTCTGGGGCGTCAAAATCAGCAAGCCAGCATTGGGGCCGCTATCAGTGTTCACCTTCACTACAAGAGCAGCTCCACCAGAAATATCGCCACCGGCTCAAGTAGAAGCTGTTTCACCAGTGATAACCCCTATCTGGGTCTGGTTAATTATAGGCATCTGTGTTGCTCTGCTAGCTGCCGTTGTAATTTTGGTCTTTAGGACACGCTAAATGTAATCCTTTTGGCATCTTTGGTAAAATTCGTGCGTCCTAAACCTTTTCGCCATTGTTTCGTTTTATTTAGTAGAGAATGAAACGAAAGGAGAAACTGGAAAATGAGCAAGGGAAAGTAATTTCTGCTATCATGAATGAGCAATAGGATATGCTGGAGCAAAAGGTGATTGAATTGGCTATCAGCGACTTCCCTTACGAGCTCACGGGAATTGTGGAGAAATAATGAAAGGAGGGTTTATTAAAATGAGAAGGGCTTGGTGGTTAGTTCCTTGTCTAGTAGTAATATTGGCACTAGGCGCTGTTGGCTGCGCTCCCAGCAGTGGCCAGGGGGTTATTTCTATAACACCGCAGCAAAATACTGGAATATGGGTCACCGGCCAGGGAGAAACAATGGCAGTTCCTGATATAGCTGAGCTTCGTCTCGGTGTGGAGGCTCGAGCAGATACGGTAAGCGAAGCTCAGACACAGGCAAGCGAGGCAATGCACAAAGTGATGGTAGCATTGAAGGATAACAGCGTAGCTGAAAAGGACATTCAAACACAGCGATTCAGCATCTATCCCGTGACAAAATGGATTAAAGAGAGGGATGAAGAGGAAGTCACTGGCTATCGAGTGACCAATGTGGTTCTTGCTAAGATAAGGGAGGTGGATTACGAAAGCCGCCCTCTTGATTACAGGGTAGGCCTCATTATAGATGCTGTAGCCAAGGCTGGTGGTGATTTTATTCGAATTCAGGACATAAGCTTTTCCGTGGATAACCCTACACAATATTATGAAGAAGCACGAAGTAAAGCGATGGAAGATGCTAAGAATAAAGCAAACCAACTAGCCGATTTAGCTGGTGTTAAGCTAGGCAAAGCTAGTTATATTTCTGAGGGCACTGTCTATCAGCCACTAAGCCTCGACGAATTTGCTAGAGGTGGAATGGCTCCTGACCAGGCATCCCCCATTAGCCCCGGAGAATTGAAGGTCACGGTCAGCGTTCAAGTAATTTATGAGATAAGCTAACTAAGTGTAGATGAAAGGCTTAATAAGTATCTTGAAAGGATTTTAGAGATGAATATGAAGTTATTGATTGGTTTATTAGCTTTAGGCGTGATAGTGCTGGCTGTGGGCTTGGTGCTATTATTTGTGGGGTAGCCTAATCTTTTTCCTCAATTTTTCGCTATACTTATAGGGATGGATAACATTTTGTTTGTGGATAAGCCCAAAGGACTTACTTCATTTCGGGTGGTGGAGCTGATAAAAAGGAAGTTAAGGGTAAAGGCTGGACATACAGGAACACTAGACCCATTAGCTACAGGTTTGCTGATTGTTCTCACTTGCAAGCGTACCAAGGAAGCCTCTTCATTTCTTCACATGGATAAATCTTACGAGGTTGAAGCTATTTTGGGAATGGAAACTGATACTTTTGATTCTGAGGGGAAGGTTTTGCGGCGAAGTGATAATGAGGTAACTAAAGAGGAGGTGGAGAAGGTATTAAAGGAATTTCACGGTGATATGTGGCAGGTGCCTCCTCGCTTTTCTGCCAAGAAGATAGCTGGTCGCAAGGCTTATGAACTAGCCAGAAAAGGTGTGAATGTGGATATACCACCCCAAAAGGTGAGCATTTACTCATTGGAACTCACGGAGTTCCAGTTTCCTCATTTTACCTTGACTTGCGATGTTTCCTCTGGTTTCTATGTTAGAAGTCTGGTTCATGATATCGGAGAGAAACTGAAGGTTGGCGCCATGGTAATAGAAGTCCGCCGCACAAGAATAGGGACTTACCACGTGGAGCAGGCTAAAAAATTAGAGGAAATTTTGGGTTACAAAGCAAGGGACTAAAATGAAAAATGTAGCGCAGGTCTAAAGACCTGCCAGAAAAGCAGACCTGAAGGTCTGCACTACAAGTTTACCTACAGGGATTGAATGAGGGTCTGATGAGGTACCCTAAAAGGCCTCGATTGGGGGATTTCTCTTATTACGGCTCTTTTGCTTATTTCATCACTATTTGTACTCATCGAAAGAGTTCCTATTTCCGAAATGAGCAAGCGATAAATATCATTTTTCCTATCCTTCAGCAGGTATCAGTTCAATTCAAATTTACCATTTTGGCTTATTGCTTTATGCCAGATCACCTTCATCTTCTTCTAGTCGGGGATGAAAATTCCTCTCTTCAAAATTTCGTGAAGATATTCAAACAGAAGAGTGGTTTCTATTTTAAGCAAAATTATAATGTCCCTTTGTGGCAGCCAAGCTACTATGACCATGTTCTACGGAAGGAAGAATCACTGGAAGGGGTAGTGCGCTACATTCTTGAGAACCCTGTAAGAAAGGGAACAGTAAGCGATTTTAGGGAATATCCCTTTCTTGGGTCGATGGTTTTTGATATTAACGAGTTGCAATGGATGAAGACCTACCTTGAAGGGAAATTCTGGGTTACAAGGCAAGTGGCTAAAATGAAAAATGTAGCGCAGGTCTTTAGACCTGCTAGAAAAGCAGACCTGAAGGTCTGCACTACTACAAGTTTATCTTACCATGTGGAGCAGGCTAAGAATTTAGAGGAAATTTTGGATTATAAGGTCTAAACTTTCTATCCACAGTCGCGTTATCATCTTTAGAAGGAGCAAGTTTGAAAATGTAGTTGCCCAATTGACTAGAAATACTAAATGCTAAAGGAAAATCAAAAGGCAAAATGACAAAGCGAAGGTAAAAATTTTTGAGTTTTAACCTGTAAATTTGATTTTTGATATTTGTTGGGATTTAGATATTCGAATTTAGAGTGTCTAGATGCCAACAATCATAGCGGCGGGGTTTATCCTCGCCATGAGGCTCAGAAATGCCTAAAATCGAACGAGGAATCAAAACTAAACAGGCTCGTATTTAGAAGCGGGTAAAAAATGAAGCGACTATTTAGAGTTTTGTTACTGACTATTTGTCTTAGCCTAATCACTATGTCATTGGCGCCGGTAGCTCTAGCTGATAGAGGGATGCTACCCATAAGCGATGTCTCAGTTTATGGTCCAGGGCAAAAGGCAATCATTGCCTGGGATGGTGAAGAGGAGATATTGATTCTATCCACTGATGTCAGGGCTAGCAGTGATAGTCAGGTTCTGGAACTCTTGCCTTTGCCTTCTAAGCCTGAAATAGAGAAAGGCGACTTCGCCTCCTTTGAGCAAGTTGATAAGCTAATTAAGAAGCATTTCCCTGGTCGCTTATGGGATCGGTTTGGGAAAGGTGCGCTGGCTCCTCTCGGGGAAGGAGTGGAGATAGTTTTTCATGAAAAGATTGGAGCTCATGATATTACTGTGGTCAAGGCTGCTGATTCCAGCGAGCTCGTTCGATGGGCGGAGAAATTTCTAAGGGATGCTGGCATCGAATACAAGATTTCCTCGCCCAAGCTCGAATCGCTAGTAGAGGATTACATAGCTCAGGACATGAATTTCTTCGTTTTTGACCTCATTGAAGTAAGCTCAGAGCCCAAAAGCATTGAGCCTATTAAGTACCGTTTTGACACTGACTTCCTCTATTATCCGCTCAAGATTTCCACTCTAGCTTCAGGGTGGACAGATATAAGTTTGTTCTTGCTCACGCCACAGCCGCCGAATTTACACTGGCTGCCTAAGGGAAGCGAACTACCACAAGGTATGGAGATAGCTAAGTCTTATGATAGAAATGGGACCAAGTTTATTCAGTTTAAAGTGAGCGAAAATGAGTTAGCCTCCATTGATGAAAGCCTGGCTAGCTTGCTTGAGGGAAATGCTTGGCTCACTGCTATGAGCTATCACGGTGATTTAGCCGGTCTGACCCGGGATTTGAAGCTATACAAGCTTTCACCGAACCCAGAGCTTATTTTCGATTGTTATCAGGGCAGATGTGCCTCAGAGCAAAAACCACAGGCTATTATAGGGGTTTTTGGCAATACCATCGTTGCTTATGGACTAGCCATTACGCCTACCCCCTGTTATGAACTTGAAGCAAAACTGATTATTCCGCCTACTTTTGCCTACCCGCCAACTATAATCGTTGATATCACCCCTCGGGAGAAGCCAGGCTGCTGTATTGAGTGTCTGGGAGAAATTCCCTTTAGAGCTAAGATAGTTAATCTGTCACCAGAGTCCTATGATATCATCGTCCAATGCCAGGGCAAGGTCATCAATCAAGAAAGGGCCCTTCTGCCTCTTTCCAGCGTAACTCAATACTTTGAGCTTCCCTCTCAAGCCACTCTGAAGGTCCGCACAACTGAAGGAGGATTGGCAGTCTATATTGAACAGGAATTTGGTATTGATGAACTGAATCCAGATGTAATTGTTAAGGCCGAGCTCAAAGGAAGCGACATGAAACTTCACACAGCCTGCCTCCAATTTAATGAAATCAGTAAAGAGGCGATGGTTGAGATCGATGGTATCCCTGTAATAGTTAAAATATCTCCAAGCTGTGGGTTGAGAATTGAGGATTCTCAACTCTTTCTGGATATGCGTTGCCCATTGCCGGTACGGGTGATGCCGTACCGGGTGGTGAGCAGCCTCAAAGCAGGGCCAGCATATCTGGAGCTTAAGGATATTGATAGCAAAGCAGTATATGCATATAAAGGTATAAGCTATAAGGAACTCTTAGGACTAGTGCCTGTAGAAATAAAGATAGAGGCGCAGGTAGATGCTATTACTGGAGAGGTAATCGAAGTGCAACTACCTTGGTGGGCACTATTTTGCTGGTAAAGGTAATAGGTAATTTAGAGTTCTGAGGCCTGTAGTGCATGGCTCGTATGTCGAGGACTACTACGGGGCTCCGAGAGGGGGATTGACAACCCAGATGCCATGGATATATTATTGGTGATAAGAGCGATGATGGTCAGGATGCTTTATTGTGAGTTAAAATGGGAAATGCCGGTTAATTTACAAAAATCGTTCAACCTTCTGCCACTTTTTTCGTTTTATTAAATAGATGTTTAGAGAGGCGCCTTTTGAGCATCAACTAAATAATGAAGGGGGTGATAACTTTGAGGGTTTTGCGGCACCAAAAAACGATAGTCTGTGGCTAATAGCAAATGTTAGAGCGAACCATAAAACAGTCACCGAAATAAAAATCGAAAGGAGGTAAATTATGACCAGGCTAAAGAAAATCTTAGGTATATTGGTTATTATTCCCATATTATGTCTGACACTTGTTGGCTGTGCTGCGCCAACCCTAACTGTGGATGTAACCTCGCCTGAGGATGGGGCTGAGCTTACGGAAAGCCTCGTAACTGTAACGGGCATCGTCTCTGACCCTGAAGCTACAGTGACAGTTAACGGCATTGAGGCAGCGGTAGTCGAGGATGGCAGCTTCTCTGCTCAGGTTGAGCTAATCGAAGGGGAGAATGCCATCGAAGCGATAGCAGTACTGGGTGAGCAAGAGGTTAGCAAGAGCATCACAGTCACCTATACTCCAGCGGCACAACCTTTATCACTAGAGATAATCTCTCCTGAAAATGGAGCTGCTCTTATTGAGAGCCCGGTAACTGTAAGTGGTACTGTCTCTGACTCCGAAGCCACAGTGACAGTTAACGGCATTGAGGCAGCGGTAGTCGAAGATGGCACCTTCTCAGCCGAGGTTGAGCTTAGTGAGGGAGAAAACACTATTATGGCTATAGCTACATTAGGTGAACAAGAACCGAGTGATAGCATAACTGTTACATACAGCCCAGAGGCATAGCCTTTCCTCCCTTCTGCAGGGCAGGCGTGTTCTAACTTCACATCTGCCCTGCAGTTTTTTGCGTTGAATGAATTCCCCGGCAAATTGAGAAAGTTTAGGCGCTTGGTTCTCTATTAGACTAGAGCTTGGTAGATAGTTATTCCCCCGACTATAATCAGAAAAGCCCCTACTAAATAGTTAAGTATCTTAGGGAAAATCAAGACCACAATGCCGAATATGACAGCTAAGACCCCCGCAACTAATCCAGTTATATGCAGACCCATAACAGTATTACCTCCTTAAAATAGCTAATACACCGACTACAATGAGACCAATGCCCACTATCCATTGCAACAGACCAGGCAAGGCGAGCACCAAAATGCCAATGATAATGGCTACTATCCCTGTCCAGAATCCACTTATCTTCACAGACTATTACCTCCCTTTCTTAAGCTAAACTTGAAACCATATTTTTACTATAATGTATAAGGTTGAAAAAAACAACAGGCATTGCCCCAAAATATTTTTATATGGCGTAGATAAACCTTTTGCCAATTATTTCGTTTTTAATATTGAAGTGTATGTAACTGTCACCCTGAACGAAGTGAAGGGTCTCTAGATTCTTCGCTACGCTCAGAATGACAAAGAAGATTATATTGCAGGTGGATTTATGAAGATTCTGCGGATACTGAGAACCTGGGTAACTGTCAAGGGGCTAGAGGTGCTTCTTTTAAGCAAAGAGGTTATCATGCCCAACAGCGGCAGCCTAGGAGTTGTCATTGGTATCAGGAAAGAATTATCGCAGGATAAGATATGGATGGTGCTTGATAATTTAGGCCAGGGGATGATAATTCCGATTGAGCAAATTGCCAGCGTGGCTAATAAAGTGGTTCTTTTTGGTGATTTGCCGCTGACTAGCTTAGTGATAAATGGAGGTACACCCTCACCTAACCTCTCCCTTCAAGGGAGGTGAGGCAAAGAAAGTCCTGAGCCCTTCGCTTTCTGTCATTCTGAGGGGTGAGCCGAAGCCCTGAGCGACAGCGAAGGGGAAGCGACTGAAGAATCTCGCTCAGGATAAACTCCGCGAAGGAACTAAGGTGAGAGCAACAATATCAGTCGAGGAGGCAAGATGAAAATTGTGAGAGCTTTAATTTCCGTATTCCTAGTTGCTACTGTCCTAGCTACGGGCTGTGCAACTGGTCAGCCGCCTATATCCTCTGAGTTGACCATACCCTCAGTGGCTAGGAATGAGGTATCGAATCCTAAACTTATTATGGGAAGCTGTTATGGATATGGGGGACTCTCTATATCCCGACTTCCTACAAAAGAGGGGGTTTGGGGCAAGCTTCAGGTAGGGAAATCGCTAAAACCTCAATGTAGTGCCTAGCCAGAAATAAGGGCTT
>CAZPDE010000052.1:0-9009 GCA_964585315.1 uncultured Dehalococcoidales bacterium
CCTGTTGCCTGAAATCTCTTTACTCAGGCTCATTTTTCGATTAGAATAGAGTGTCTTGTGCCTCGACCTCTAAAAATCTTTCTCAAAGCTCCACTTACCTTTATTTTCCGATTACTTGGTACATCATTGGTATTGGTATGGATTTGCCCATATTTATTTCATTTAATAATGCTTCCACGCCATCCTTTCTGTATTTCTTATAGCCCTGAAAAGCAGGCTTATCTAATAGTCTCAGGACATTTTGTAAACCCTGCTTTGCCTCATCATTCTTCCCAACTTGAGAATAGGCACAAGCTAACCCGATATAACCTTCAAAGTAATAGTTTTCATGGGCTATTTCACGGTTTGCTATTTCTGGGTGATTTACTAGATACTTAAAATCGTTTATCGCTTCCTCATGCTTTCCAATGTCAAAATACGCTAAGCCCCTTTCATAGTAAGCTCCCGGTATATCTACCACAGCCGTTTCTTCCGAACTAATTATGTTTGTACACATATTTATCGCTACATCAATATGATCCCCGGCTTCTGCGCCATTCCCCTTCTTCATGTATATTTTTGCCAAAAATCTGTGCGCCCCTGCTACATAACCTGAATCGGGGAAAGTTTCTATTATTTCATTGCCATATTCAATTGCTTCATCATACTTTTCGAGGTGATACGCCGCCATCATTCCGGGCATAAGTGCCAAATCAAATTCTTCTGAACCTTTAGCTATGTCGATATATTCTGTAGCTAACTCGTATGCTTCCTCATATTTTCTCAGTTCAATACAAACCGGCGCCTGGTGCTCAAGCGCAGCATCTATCGGGGCTAAATCCAATGCCCTTTTATAATTCTCGTATGCTTTGTCCAGTTCACACATGGCAAAGTAAGTTCTACCTAGATTGGTATATATAGATGCAACTGCTTCTACTCCAACCTTATCAAGTATCCAATCTTGGTGTTCCAGCGCTCTCTCGTATTCCGGAATCACCTTCGTTGCCCTGTCAGCATAAGAGTCCACGTACAGGTAATATGCATTTCCCTTGCCGAAATGTACTAGGGCATAAGTTGGGTCTAATTCTAATGCTTTGTTAAAATCTGCCATTGCACTTTGGAAGGCTTTCTCCTCATCTTCAAGTCCTGCCTCTATATAAGTTTGTTTGGGGAGCTTATCGTAGTGATGAAAGAACTCACAGTAAACAACGCCTCTATTGTAATAGGCATCTACATTTTTGGGGTCTCGTTCTATCGCCTTAGTGAAGTATTCAATTGCTTTGTCATAATTCCCATCTTCATACGCTGCAAGGCCTAAAGCACTATAATCTTGTTTGGCTAGAGTAGAATGTATAGACCATGCAAGCAAGCCTATCCCTATTATGCATATTACCCCTATAATGAGCCTGACTTTGTTTTTTGCCATTTATACCTCCTGTATTACTTGTTACTACTATACAGACACAACAGCTCTCCTCTTGCGCCTCCTAAAGCTTGCAAGAATGCGCCACAAACGACCGTTTTCCTTAGACGAATAAAAAGTATCTAGTCAGTCACTCGGTTTTTTAAAGATTGACCGCCTGAAGTTCCAGACCAGGACGCCAACCAGAGCTACCAAACCGGCAATCTGGGGCCACACTCGGCAAATTCCAGTGCATCCGCTAACTGCTCCTCCGGTAACTACACTTACTGGAACACACATCTGCTATCACCTCCTTTCTTCTTAGAATCTCTACGCCCTCCGGCCTCTCCTTACCCTTACTGCATACACAATAGCGCCTATGGCTATGACCGCCAATACTCCAATAATGGCGTAAATCCACGTCGGAACTGCTGGTGTGGGTTTTGGCATAATACCAAGCTCTACTAAAGGATTTACCCCGGCGGATTTGAGCTTCTCAATCTGCTCAGGGGTGGTGTCAAACTCTTTTATGGTAAAGACCAGAGCTTCTGGATTATCCAAGTAATCCATCATCCATATATCCATTTTTAGCCTCATCCACCACCACCTATAGGTGTCGAAAGCTTTGAGATCTTTTCCACTTGTTCCGGTGGCTTCATACGCTTTATCCCAGTCAAATGCCACCACTATTCCGTCTCCGCTTTCCGCTCCCTTCTCCCACCTGATGACGATATTAGCCACATTCTTTGCCTCTTTAGGGAGTTGCCCAATTTGTTCCTTGGTCAGGTGCTTTACATACAGCCGCTTATGCCCGACATTGGTTTCAAAGATTTGTATCAAGGCATCGTCCTTGCACCAGGGCGGAATTGCTATGACGGTATATTCAGCTCTCGGGTCCTGAGTAGGGAAATACTTTATCATATATTTAGCTATTAGATAGCCGCTTGTCAGTCCGGGGCAGATATGATCGTGAAGCTCAGCCGCCTTAAGAAAATCATTAGGTAAGCCTATGGCCCAAAGATTAGATATGGTAATCAGGCTGAACTCGTTTCCACCAAATACCTTGGCAACCATCTTCTTTTGCCATGCTTCGGGATTGTCGAACAGCCTATCAGCATCAATATTCTCTTTGGCGATCTTGGCAAAGACTTCCTTATCTTTAAGCTTCATGAAATCCCTTAAAGCGGCCTCTTTTCCTACCTTCTCTTTACCCAGGTAGGTCTTAAGAACTTCACTCTCGGGTTCGAGGTAAACGCAATCCTTGCTTGCCTTATCGAAGAAGGCAAACCACAATGGAGAATTATACGCTTTGTGCAGGTTTGCCAAGTTTCCTCTACCTCGGGAAACGCCGCTGGTTAGCATTATTCCATCAAGAGCTTCTTCCGTAGTATATTCCCCAATTTTGGCTATATACCCGGCATCTGTTAGTGCCAGGATATTAGGATTGCCTTTTTCAAAGCCCAATTCTTTCATAGCTCTATCTGCGGCTTTAAATCCCACCAGATTCAGCACGGATAAATTTTCTTCGCCAACAAAGTCAACTAGCGGCTTTAAATCGGGGTAATCTTCAACTATTGATGCTCCTTCTGGAGAAGCCAATGTAGGGTTTTCCTTGGCATATCCGCCAAACTGTGCCACACCCAGAACCACGAAGAGTGTCAATCCAATCAACGCGGCTCTTTTTGAGATTCTTCTAATCATGTATGTAACACCTCCTGTTTATTTTAGGGACTGTTTAGTTTATCAAAGTAAGTTTTATTTTTCAATACTACTTGCATTTGCAACTAGTTGCAAGTAGTATGTCCCCAATTTCCCCTTTCTTTACTAAGTCTTCCCATATCATTTAGAGTTCTTTAGATGCAGTGTTGGAAGCTTTTATCCGCCTCTCAGCAATGACCAAGTATCGCTTTGGGTTATCTTCTAGGCAGGTTATTGTCAAACCAGCGTGCTTCATTAGCTCTTTAAGCCGAGATTCATCTGGGAGAAGGTCATTGGCAACTACACCGCCAATGGATTGATGAAGTTGGTTGATTGCCTCCCGTCTCATAGTATGGCAGATAACTAGCCTACCACTATTCCTAATCACTCTGGCTATCTCCCTTAATGCCCTCGCCTTGTCATTAAAATGGGGAAAGACACTGTTACATATAGCGACATCAACACAATTATTAGATAATGGGATAGCTATAGCATTTGCTTGAACAAAATCCACAATGTGCTGGAATCCTTTGTCTCTAGCTTGATGCAGCATTTTTTGCGAGAAATCCAAGGCTATGACTCTTCCTTTGTTACTCACCGCCGTGACTAGAAAAGGCAAAAGAATGCCCGTGCCACTGCCAATATCGAGCACCCAGTCCCCCGGTTTAATGTATAGCTCCTTGACGATATTGCCAAGGCACTCCAACCTCTCCCGACTAACTTCTTCATCCCAATTTGGAGCTAACCTGAGCTTGTTGCACAAACCCATCTACCAAAGCTAAGGTAGCACGGCTGCTAGCTTTAGGAAATCCCTTTACGCAACAGGCTCACCTATCAAAATAATCCTGAAGTTGCATGGCTAGCTTGCTAATCGACTTTGTTGCCATCCTTTCACCTTCCTCTTGGGAGAGAACACTGTTGCCAGTCCAAAGATGATAGATGAAGTTATTACGATGGATGCTCCTGAGGGGAGATCTAAGAGATAGGAAGCTGCCAGTCCAGCCCAGCAGGAAATAACGCCAAAAGCAGCGGCAATGAGAAGCATTCGTTTTAAGTTATAGGTGAGTTGATAGGCGGCGGCGGCGGCGGGATTGAGAATCAGGCTATAGATAAGCAAGCCACCAATGCTCCGTAATGAAGCAGTGATGGTCACCCCGGTGGAAAATAGCAAGCCATAAAAGATTAGCGTTGCCGGAATGCCTACGGCTAAAGCCACCTGTCGGTGGCAAATTACTGCCTGAATTTCTTTATAAAAAACAGCCACCAGCCCAATTACTATAGCAGTTACTATAATTAGAAAAACCAAGTCTTGGTGGTTGACAGTGAGGATGCTTCCCCAGAACAGGTTTAAGGCTTCGGTTCTGGAGCCGGGCATCATACCCAGGAAAAGGAAAGCTAACCCCAGCATTAAAGAGAAAACAATCCCGATTGAGGTATCAGGATTTAATTCTCCGCGGTCAGCCATAGGTCCAATAATGCCTGCCGAGGCTAAGCTGAAAAGCAAAGCGCCGACCAAGGGGTTAAATCCCAACCAGACGCCAAGGAGAGCTCCGGCAAAGGCAGCATGGGCGATGCACACCCCAATAAAGGAGAGGTGCATTGTAACCACGAGAACACCCACAATTGAACAGGTTATGCCGCCGCATAACCCAGCGAGGATGGCATTTTGCATAAATTGATACTGTAGAATAGAAAGAGTCATATTACCATCACCTCTTAATCCTCTCCCGTCGAGGGAGAGAAGAGAAGTTACAGAGCTAAAACCTCGCACCTTAAAATCATCGTCAAGCACATCCTCTTATGTCATTGCGAGGAGCCCTCCGCTTTCTGTCATTCTGAGGAAGCAATGCGACCGAAGAATTTCGTTCAGGACAGGCTCCGCGATGAGACAATCTCAGTCGCTACTGAGATTGGAGCTCCATAAAGCTGGCTCAGTGTTTCCGCCTTAAGCATTGATTCTGGGCTACCTTGCCGCCAGATTTTGCCTTCTTTCATTAAAATCAGCCGTTGGCAAACGGAAGGTAGTTGTCTCAAGTCATGCGTGACAAATAGAGTCGTCATGTGGTATTCCCTGTGAATAACCTGCATGAGGCTCAAGATTTCCCGTTGAGCGCGTTCATCTATAGAGGCGGTGGGTTCATCGAGGAGGAATATTTCTGGTTGCTGAACCAGTGTCCTAGCGATAGCTGCTCTTTGATATTCACCTCCAGAGAGGTGCCCTATGGGGCGCTGGGACAAATGAGCTATGCCCACCATTTCCAGTACTCTATCCACATTTCTCCACTGAGCTTGTGTTGGGCGGCGAAGCAGTCCCAACTTACCATAGCAGCCTACCATTACCGTTTCTCTAACATTGATGGGCAGCCTGGGGTCGATGTTTTCTACTTGCGCCACATAGCCTATGCGTTTTCTCAGCTTAATGCTATTTCTTCCATTCACTGATGAACCTAAAACCCAGGCTTGACCATGAACTAGTTTGCCCAAGCCGTTGACCACCGTGAGCAGTGTAGTTTTGCCAGCGCCATTTGGCCCGATAATGCCGATAAACTCTCCCTTTTCTACTTCTAAAGACACACCTTGTAACGCCACATCCTCCCGGTAGGAAACCACGGCATCCTTGATTTTAATGACTGTGTTATCCAAGTTGTTGCCTCCATTCATCTAAAGCTTCGAGGATTAAATCGACATTCTTGTCTATCGCTTTCTCCCATGTTTCCGTTCCATCGAATCCACCAGGAAAATTAGATATGGTTACCTGAATAGCCCCGATGTCTTGTGCTATAACTTCGCTTTTCCTGACTCCCCCACTCTGCAGATTGTCAATAACCAAGGCTACACCAGCTTGTTTAGCCTTAATTACTAATTGCTCTACTTCTACCACACTTAGCTCTTCAGGACGGCCATATGTAGCTACAACATCAAATCCAGCCCACTTCACAAATCCTGTTTGCATACCAGAGCAAATTACTTTTACTCCACTCACCTTTGCCTTTTGAAATCTATCTTTCATCTCTTCGCCTTTAGCTAAAGCGGCTTGCATTTTTCCTTTGGCTCTCTGTTGGTAATATGCCGAGTTTGCTGAATCTATCTCACTCAGAGCTTGAGCAATCTTGTCTACGGTTTGACTTTGAACCTCGGGCACCATCGGAGCGTCTGGAACCTCAATAACTTTAATAATAAGGTCAGGGTTGTCAGCAGCATCGATAAGTCCCGTTATATTTTTGAGATTCTGCTGGTAATCGTGGATAAAAAGAGCGCTACTATTAGCTAATGTCTCAATATCGCTCGGCTTTACATCGTAATGCCCGGGACACATCCCTGGAGGTATAAGGTTATGGATTTCTAACTTGCCATCAGCAACATCCTGTGCAATTCCGGCTATAAGCGAGCTTCCAGTCACGATGTCAGCCGATGGACAGGCACAAGATAAGGGTGCAAGCAAAACCACGAGAAGAAGTGCTGCCAGGGTAACTATTAGTAATTTCCCTTTCATAGCCTTCCCCCCTTTTAATATTTCATGCATTTGCAATTAGTTGCAATAACAAAATAAAAATTAATTATTCCTTCCTGCGGCACTTGCTGCACTCTCCCGAAATAGCTAAATGCCTCAAATCAGCTTTAAACCCGTAGTCATGAAGCAAAGCATCTCTCAGCAGATATAATACAGATTCGTCTAAATCCATCATCCTGCCACAGGTACGGCAAACGAGGTGATGGTGATGACCTTTCTCGGCAACATGATAACGGACATATCCTTCACCAAAATCTGTCTCAGTGACCAAATTTAACTTCTTCATCAATTCTAGGCTGCGATAGACAGTGGAAATATTGCTATAAGGATAGCGACTATGTAACTGCTCATAGATTTCCTCGGCGCTAATGTGCTCCTCAGCATTATGAAGGGCTTCAATAACCAGCATACGCTGTGGAGTCAAGCGATATCCCTTTTCCTGGAGGACTTTATGGCAGCTCATTTCAAAATAAAATTATAACAAGCAGAAAAAGTCATTGCAATAGATTGCTGATGCAGTTAGTTGATTTTCACTTACTCATTCATATGTATAATCATCATCTACTTTGGACGCCCCGCTTTTGGGCTTTCTTGATCTCATCTTTTAGCTTATATCCAGCCGCTTTTCTGTCCCAAGTAGTAGGGGTGATACCTTGCTCTCTCAACTTTCCTTTCATCACCTTCTCGGTTTGCGTTTTGGGGAGATCTGCCACGAATTCTATATAGCGGGGAACACAGAAGCTAGGCATCCGATCATCACACCAAGTCAAAAATTCCTCTGGAGTTAAGGTCTGCCCCGACTCAAGCACTACATAGGCTTTCACTTCATCTTCCCCACCATGGAATTCCGATTTGACAGCGACCACGGCACTTTCAGCTACCCTGGGATGATCATTTACCACCCTCTCCACTTCGGAAGAGGAGATATTCTCTCCACCTTTTCTCAGGGCATCTTTAATTCGGTCTACAAAGAAATAGTATCCATCTTCATCCACCTTCAAAGCGTCTCCAGTATGAAACCAGGCATTTCGATAAGCCTCTGCTGTCGCCTCAGGCATCTCATTATAGCCGCTATTTAGTATCCAGGGCATTTTAGGGCGAACAAGCAGCTCACCTACTTGATTTAGAGGGAGCTCTTCATCAGTCTCAGGGTCGGCAATCCGCAGTTCAACAAAGTCCTCAGCTACCTTCCCACAAGAGCCAGCCCGGTAATCACCAAAAGGCATCATAGTGACATAACCTATCTCGGTCATACCATATATTTCCAAGAGCTGGTCGACTTTGAACCTCCTCCTGAAATGTTCATAAATAGCGGCTGGGCAGGGATAAGCATTAATAGCCCTGAGATTATTATTCCCATCGTCAGGCTTTTCAGGCTGTCTAAAGACAAGGTCCATCATAACCCCAACGAGGTTAGTAAGTGTAGCGCCACTCCTACGAACTTGATCGACCCAACCGCTGGCAGAAAAACTTTCATAAATGACAACCTTCGTCCCTGCTATGAGACAGGGCATTACCACCATACCCTGGGCGTTCCCGTGGAAGAGGGGCAAATAGAGGAGATAGATGTCTTGGTCGGTTATGCGGAACATAGAAATATGCCTTTCACCCATAGTATGCATCCATGCATAGGTTAGCAAAGCCCCCTTTGAACGTCCTGTAGTCCCTGAGGTATAGATTATGGATGCAACATCTTTATAGCTTACTTCTGCATCGTGGTTGAATGAAGGATTATTATATAGGGATTCATAAAGGGAAAAGTCAAACTTTCCGAAGGAGAGCATTTTATCCTCATCTATTCCCCTACATCCCCAGACAACAAACTTCCTAAGATGCTCGAATCTCTCTTCGCTAGCTTTGACCCTATCTAAGAATTCCTGGTCTACCACCATTAGTTTGGCTCTGGAATTGTTGGCTATATGTTCCAAAAAATATCCCTTGTAGGCAGTGTTTACTGGCACCACTATTGCTCCTAGCTTACTAACCGCAAACCAAGTGTAGATAAACTCAAGGCAATTGGGAAGGAAAATCAATACTTTATCCCCCTTTTCTACCCCTAATTTGGCTAAGCCGTGAGCTACTCTGTTTGCTCTCTCGTTCACCTCTTTGAAAGTTACCGGAGTTTCCTCTTCATATTGTAGGAAAGGCTTATCACGGTGCGTTTCTGCCCTAAGTTCCAACATCCTATTTAAAGTCCAAAGGCTCTTATCTTCATAAATAAGTTTCATTCTAAATGTCTTGCCTGACTCGCTCATCAACCCTCCTTTATATCTCCTGATTTACGTGATTATACCTTAAACCTCTCCCCTCTTCAATACTCGACTGGTATAGTGTTGAAACTCTTTGATAATGTCCTCTAGAAAACTCGATAGAAATGTCCTCTTTCCGAAAAAAGTGGTAAAGAATAGGCATCTCGAAA
>CAZPDE010000053.1:0-8906 GCA_964585315.1 uncultured Dehalococcoidales bacterium
AGGAAAATCTACGACATTTTAGAAGTCACGAGGCGCTGCACACCTTATATAATAGAGAAGCTGAAGGAAAGGATTCCCTCAGTCCTCGAAGAGAAGATGTAGCGCCCTGATTTCGGGAAAACGCATCTAATTTCCCTGAAAATGTATGAAGTCGGGAAGATGGGTCAAAGATTTCGCATGCCCAAAATCCCAGTTCAAAATCCTCTGTTTTCCTGACAAACTGTAGAAGATGGGTTTGATTTTTAATTTTCTATATTGTACAGCAGGACTGAAATGATACGAGCAGTGGCGGATGAATGAAGATGGTTCAGTTTATATTCGACGCTTTTGGAAACTCCTCCATCTCTGGCACTAGTGTTGTTCTGGCTTTTCCCAGCCTCTTGCTGTGATAGAGAGCGGCATCTGCTAGAAATACTAAATGCTCCTCGTCTGCAGTGTCCTGCGGATACTGGGCTATTCCGGCACTCAGCCCCAAGGGAGCCTTTGTTGCGACTTTCTGCGACTTGCTTAATCTTTCCAATTTCAAGCTAATCCTATTGACAACCTCTCTTGCTTGAGCGGCGCCTGTTTCCAGCATTATAATGGCAAACTCATCGCCCCCGTAGCGACAAGCTATATCTGATTTTCTAGTCTCGGTCTTAATGATATTAGCAAAGGATTTTAACAACTCATCGCCCTGGAGGTGCCCATAAGTGTCATTGTAAGCTTTGAAGCCATCGATATCGAGTATGGCCAGAGATAAGCAAGGGCCATAGCGCTGCGAGCGGGAGAGTTCCAATTTGAGGCAGTCGAAGAAGTAGCGGCGGTTGTACAAGCCTGTCAATTCGTCGGTTATCGATAACTGCTTCAGCTTCTCAGTGGCTTCAATTATTCTCTTACCCGCCCTGATGCGTGAAGCGAGCACTCGCTTGTCGTAGGGTTTGGAGACAAAATCATCGGCGCCGACTTCCATAGCTTTCGTAAGGTCTTCAGGCTCAGTCCTGGCAGTGACCATGATTATGTAGCAGTAACTCTTATTCTCGGAGGACTCCAGTTCTCGTATCCGTTGGCAGAGCTCAACGCTATCTATCTCGGGCATCATCCAATCCAGGAGGGCTATTGACACACCGTTCCTTTTATATTTTTCCCAGGCATCCTTTCCATCCGAAGCAGGTATTACTTCATAACTTTCCTGTTCTAGAAGCTTCTTGAGCAACAATAGGGATGCCTTGTCGTCGTCAGCTATAAGTATCTTCATGGTTAACCTCTAAATTCTAAACTCTAAACAAATCCTAACAAATATCAAAAATTAAAGATAAAAAATTAAAATTACAGATTAAAACTCAATTTTTTACCATTGCTTTGTCATTTTGCATTTTTAGTTTTGCCTTTTGATTTTCCTTTGGCATTTCGAATTTAGTTCTTAGTATTTTAATCTGTTCTATAGTTTCGCTTAGATTATCCTCCAGCCTTTTGAGAACATTATCGGCTTGGGACATATCTTTAGAGACTCCCATCTTCTCCAGCTCATAAGCCGTCTCATAAACTGTTTTTGCTGAAATGTTTGCAGAAGCTCCCTTAAGGTTGTGGGCAGAATTCTCCAGCTTTTCGCTATCTTTTTCCTCTACTGCGATTCTTATTCCATTAAGCTTCTCCTCACATTCATCGGCGTATATCCCAAATAATTCACCTATCAAGTCCTCGTCTCCTCCAACGCGTTTCTTGAATTCCTCGATATCCAGCAGTAAATCCGCGTTCCGTGTTCCGTGATATGTATCACGGGGCACATTCTTTTGTTGGCTATATCGCCTAATTAGCTCGTAGAGCTGGTCAAATTTTAGTGGTTTGGATAGATAATCATCCATGCCCGCATCGAGGAAACTTTCCCTATCGCCCTTCATAGCGTGAGCCGTGAAAGCTACGATGGGGATGTGCTTATCTTCATTTTCCGCCTCTCGTATCTTTCTAGTGGCTTCGATGCCATCCATCTCGGGCATCTGGATATCCATTAGAATCAAGTCATAGTTATCTCTATTTAATGTATCTAACACCTCCAACCCATTCTCTACAGCTACCACATTTTGGCCGAGTTTTTCTAATAATTTAGTGGCAAGCTTTCTATTGACTGCATTGTCCTCTGCCAATAATATTTTCAATTCTGCCAATCTCTCTTTTGTAACATGAGATTGCTTCACTTCCCCTTCACGGATAGCTTCGCTTCGCTCACTACATGGTTTATCCTGAGCGCCACGAGATTCTTCGCTTCGCTCAGAATGACAAGAAGCGAAGGGTTCAGGGCTTCGGCTCACCGCAATGACAGGGATGGGCATTCTCTTTCCTGTCCTACTTAATATATCCATAATGGCGTTCATTAAAGATGAGGGTTGTACTGGTTTGAGCAGATACGAAGATATTCCTAGCTCACTACAGTGCTGTTTATTTCTATTATAATCATTACTACTTAGCATCATTATGGTCAGGCGCTGGTATCCATCAATGTTCTTCAACCTCTCTGCAACTTGGAAGCCGTCCATCTCAGGCATGTTACAATCTAGCAGGAGAAGCTGATATTCCTCGTTAGTTCCCTTCGCTCTCTCTAGTTCCTGCAGACATTCCTCACCACTCTTCACTGCCGATGGATTCATATCCCAGGATTGGAGTATCTTGTGCAGTATAATACTATTTGTTCTATTGTCATCTACAATGAGAGCTCTCATCCCGCTTAAATTGATTTCCTCTGTAGTTGCCTGATTTATCAGGCTTAGTGTGGAGATGGACTTATGTTCATCCTGGGTATTGAATAACGTGGTAAAGTGGAAGCTACTGCCAATTCCTACTTTGCTCTCGACCCAGATTTCGCCGCCCATTAGCTCCACCAATCTCTTTGTGATGCTCAGGCCAAGCCCTGACCCGCCATATTTCCGGGTTGTTGACTCATCTAACTGAGTAAAGGTCTCGAATATCCGCGATTGCTTATCCTCGGGAATGCCTATGCCAGTATCCTTGACAATGAAATGAAGTTTTATCTTGCCTTCTTGCCATTGGGTATCTTCCTCCATTTTAAGGACTATCTCCCCTTTGTCGGTGAATTTGATGGCATTCTTGAGTAGGTTTACCAATATTTGCCTTAGTCTCAAAGGGTCGCCTCTTAGTCGTGATTGTAATTCAGTGTCGATATCATACAGCAACTCAAGGTTCTTCTTATGAGCTTCCAAAGCTAAATTTGCTGCTGTCTTCCCTACCAGGTCAACCAGGTCAACCAGGTCGAAATCTATCTCCTCCAATTCCAGCCCTTTTGCCTCTATCTTGGAGAAGTCTAATATGTCATTGATGAGCCCTAGAAGAGAGTCTGCCGAAGATTTTCCCATTTCCAGGTACTCTAGTTGTTCTGCGGTGAGTTTGGTATTTAGCGCCAGCTCCATCATACCCATGATTCCATTCATTGGAGTCCTTATCTCATGGCTCATGTTCGCCAGGAAGTCGCTTTTAGCTCGGGTGGCAGCTTCGGCTTGCTCTTTAGCTTTTTCAAGTGCCTCCTCCTCTTGCTTTCGCTCCGTGATATCCATGAAGTTTCCCAAAATTGCCGGGCCTCCATTGTATTGAATTGGTATAACCACCTCCATAAGCCACCTTATCCTCCCGTCTTTGACAATGAGCCTGTACTCGTAGGGGGTGGAACGCACTCCCTTCAACATGTTTATGACGTTTTCCTTCGCAATTTCCCTATCATCAGGGTGGAGGAAGCTTATAGGAGCCTTACCCTGTCCTTCCTCTTGGCTAAAGCCTGTGATTTCCCGACTTCGGGCATTAGCGAATTGAATCTTCCCGTGCTGGATAATGTAAATGCCCATCTGAGAGCTATTCGCTAAGGCGGTAGATAAATCCTCCGCCTGCTTGCGCTCAGTGATGTCAACATAGTTTCCCAGAACGGCTCGCTTTCCCCCATACTGGATGGAGGTAACTGTCTCCGTAAGCCACCTTAGCTCCCCATGCTTAGTAATAATTCTATATTCATAGGGGGAAGAACGCTCTCCCTTCAGCATCTTCACGGCATTTTCCCTCACCATTGCCCTATCCTCGGGATGGACGAGTAATGGGGTAGCTACACCCAGCATTTCATCTGTGCTAAAGCCGAAGCATTTCTGAAACTGGAGATTGACGAAGCGAAACTTTCCATCTTGGGCAATATAAATGCCGACCTGCGGGCTGTTTACCAAGGCAGTATACAAATCCTCTGCCTGCTTGCGCTGGCTTTGTTCTGTTCTTAATAGCTTACCCATATCCTTGCGTAGTATTCTTTGAATAAAAGGTTTATTTTTCATGTCCAAATTCCCCTTTAAACAGCCTTCTATCTTAGGCTAACATAAGCTTCGAAACTTGGCTATCACCCAAAAGTACTATACTCAGGAGCGCTCAGCAGACAGCGGTCGGCATTTAGCTGAAAACTGATAGCTGATAGCTGACAGTTAGGTAGCGTCGAAGTAATGTAATTTACTTAAACCACAGCCTTGTGGTAAAATGGTAGCAGTACCAAATTCAAAAATTAAAGATAAAACATCAAAATGACAAATCAAAGTGCAAAGGTACTTTTTGATTTTTGCTCTGTATTTTTTCATTTTGCATTTTAATCTTTTATTTAGCTTTAATGTACAAAAAGACTGTGCTCGATAATGGCCTGAGAGTTATCACCAGTGCCATGCCTCATAGCCGTTCAGTATGCGTTGCTATTCTTATGGGAACTGGTTCTTGCTATGAAGCCCAGGAGGAGGCGGGCATCTCCCATTTTGCTGAGCATGTATTTTTCAAGGGCACAAAGCGGCGGCCAACAGCCAAGGAGATAAGCCAGGATATCGAGGGCGTTGGTGGCATAATCAATGGCGGCACAGATAAGGAGCTAACCGTCTTTTGGACTAAGGTTGCCAGCCATCATTTCTCTGTTGCCCTGGATGTGTTAGCTGATTTATTGCTTAATTCTCGCTTTGACGGCAAGGATATAGAACAAGAGCGCCAGGTTGTCATCGAGGAAATCAATATGAATTTGGACCTCCCCCAACAAAGAGTAAGCATGCTTATAGATGAGATGTTATGGCCGGAACAGCCTCTGGGGCGTGAAGTTATCGGGGATAAGGAAACTGTAGCTTCGATAACGAGGGAGCAGATATTGAACTATGTTACTCGCAGATATGTGCCCAATAATGTTGTGGTTAGCGTTGCTGGTAATATACAATCTGAGGAGGCAGTGGCCCAAATTGATAACTGCTTTAGCAAATGGGCTGCTGGGGAGCTATCAACTGGCTATAAAGTAGCTAATGAGCAAACGGCAGCCAGGTTGCGCATCGAGCCTAGGGATGGCGAGCAAGCCCATCTTTGCCTTGGAGTTCACGGATTTTCTCACTCCCACCCACAGCGTTTCGCCCTTGACTTGCTTAACACAGTGCTTGGTGCTGGGATGAGCAGTCGCCTATTCACGGAGATTCGGGAACATAAAGGGTTAGCCTATGATATTCATAGTTATTCCGAGCATTTCCGTGAATCGGGGTCACTAATTATCTATGCTGGAGTCGACCCTAAAAAGGTAGAGACTGCTGTTGCTGCCATCCTTGGAGAAGCAGCTAAGCTTACGCAGGGAATTACACCAAGTGAGCTCACCAGAGCAAAGGAATTGTCGAAAGGAAGATTACAATTGCGGCTCGAGGATAGTCAAAATGTGGCTTTGTGGCTCGGCAGCCAGGAAATATCGAGCCAGCATATTCTTAGCATCGATGAGGTCATTTCTATAGTCGACGCTATTACGGCTGATGACCTAAAACGAGTGGCTAAGGAGGTCTTAATCAGCAATAAACTCAATTTAGCTATAGTGGGTCCAGTCAAAAAAGATGCCACACTTAGCCTCTCTCTTGAGTGAGGGGAATGTTCCTTCGATTATCGCAGCTGCGGGTCTTTAGACCTGCAGGTCGAGGCTTGTAGTTGCCCAATTTATTGGGCAACTACATTGTTGAATCGCCTCTTTTGTGAAATCCTAATTTCTAAATCCTAAACAAATCCTAACAAATATCAAAAATCAAAGATAAAAATTAAAATTACAATTGAGCCTGTTGCGTAAAGGGATTTCCTAAAGCTGGCAGCCGTGCTACCTTAACTTTGGCAGATGGGTTTGTGCAACAAGCTCAAAAGGGCTTTAAAAAAGTGATTTTTAACTTTTGCTCTGTTATTTTGCATCTTGATTTTTGCCTTTTGACTTTCGTTTCGGATTTCGTGCTCAGGATTTACCCTCTTGTAGTTGCCTGATTTATCAGGCTTAATGGAAAATGAAGGCGACAAAGGAAGGGCTGCCTTTAGGCAGCCCTTCCGATTTCAGTATCTACTGACTAGCGACTATTCGACTTATTTAGTACTCAGGGTATCCTCCTCATGACATTGAAGTGGGTACTGGATTCCAGCTATAGAGGCTACATCATACCTTCGTATCCTCCTCCTGGAGGCATCATCGCCTTTTCCTTCTCAGGAATATCGGTTACCAAGGATTCCGTAATTAAAATCATACTGGCAATGCTAGCGCCATTTTCTAGAGCGACCCTAGCGACTTTGAGGGGGTCAATGATGCCCTTTTCTACCATATTGACATCCATTTCGTCTTTGAGTGCGTCATAGCCTATGCCAGCAGGGCTTTCTTTCACCCTATTTACTACTACCGAGCCTTCCCTGCCGCTATTTCCAGCAATGCACCTCATAGGCTCTTCCAATGCTCGCCTTAGTATGGCTATGCCAGTAGCTTCATCACCCTTAACATCAAGCTTATCCAAAGCTGATACGGCATTCAAGAAAGCAACTCCACCACCGGGCAGAATGCCCTCTTCTACAGCAGCCCTGGTAGCTGATAAGGCATCTTCTACACGGTGCTTTTTCTCCTTCAAATCTGTTTCTGTAGCTCCACCCACCTTAATCACTGCCACACCACCAGCCAATTTAGCCAACCTTTCCTGCAGTTTTTCCTTATCATAGTCAGAGGTGGTTACATCAATTTGGGACCTGATTTGCTTAATTCGGCTCTCAATATCCTCTGTTTTACCTTTCCCCTCAATAATTGTGGTGTCATCTTTATCAGCAACCACTCTTCTGGCTCGCCCCAGGTCTTCCACAGTTACCGAATCTAGCTTTCTACCAACTTCCTCAGAGATGACCTGGCCTCCGGTGAGAACAGCTATGTCTTGAAGCATCTCCTTTCTTCTGTCGCCAAAGCCAGGCGCTTTAAGCGCCAGGGGAGCTAAGGTGCCCCTCAGCTTATTAACCACCAGTGTGGCTAAGGATTCACCATCCACATCCTCAGCGATAATAACGATATTCTTAGAAGTTTGAACCATTTTTTCCAAAGCGGGCAAAATATCGCTTATGCCGGAAATCTTCTTATCGGTGATAAGGATATAAGGGTCCTCTAATTCCACCCTCATCTGTTCAGCGTTGGTGATGAAGTAGGGGCTGATATAGCCGCGATCGAATTTCATACCCTCGACATATTCAGTTTCATATTTCAGACCTTTGCCTTCTTCCACAGTGATAACGCCATCTTTGCCCACCTTTTCCATAACATCGGCAATCAAGTTGCCAATTTCCTCATCAATAGCTGATATAGCGGCTACCTGAGCCACTTGTTCCTTGCCAGCCACGGGTGTGGACATTTTCTTAAGCTCAGCAACTACAGCCTCCACCCCTTTTCCAATGCCACGCTTCAAAGCCATAGGGTCAGCGCCGGCGGCGATGTTCTTGAAACCCTCACTAATAATAGCTTGAGCCAGAATGGTGGATGTGCTGGTGCCATCGCCGCACGCATCGTTGGTTTTGGTGGCTGCTTCCTTTACTAACTGCACCCCCATATTCTCAAAGGGGTCGGGCAACTCTATTTCTTTAGCTATGGAAACGCCATCATCAAGGACTGAGGGGGCGCCAAATTTCCTATCCAGTGCTACCGGGCGTCCCCGTGGCCCTAAAGTTACCCTGATTGCATCGGACAAAGTATCCACGCCGCTCTTTAAAGATTTTCTTGCTTCTTCGCCGAAAAGTATTTGCTTTGCCATTTTTACCTCCTTTTATGAACTCTTTTTAGCTAAAATATCGCTCTCACGCATGATAACCAATTCTTCCTCATCCAGCTTATATTCAGTGCCAGCATATTTGGAATAAATCACCGTATCCCCCACTTTCACTTCCATAGCCATGCGTTTGCCATCTTCAGATAGTTTTCCCTGACCTACAGCAATAATTTCTCCTTCCTGAGGTTTCTCCTTAGCTGTGTCGGGCAAAACTATCCCCCCTTTGCTTACTTCCTCTTTGGGAAGGGGTTTGATTACCACCCTGTCTCCTAAAGGTTCCATCTTAGCCATATTACCTCCTTTCTTAAATTTTATTGTTTATTTTAGCACTCTGGCATTGAGACTGCTAATCATTATAACACAAAAAATTTAAAGTGCAACAATTTTTGGCAAATCTGTTGATGTTATACGATTTTGGCAAATTTCCCCCGTGTTGCTTTAATTTTTACACTAAATCGTGTATAATTTGCTTAATGAAACGGCGAAAGAGAAGGCAGTGGAATAAAAAAGGGGTAAGAGCATTGAGGCAGCATCTAGGGCTAACCCAAGCAAAGCTAGCTGAGGAACTAGGCACAAGACAGCAAACAATTAGCGAATGGGAAACGGGGATGTACCAACCCCGGGGAGCTTCAGCTACTTTGCTTAGTATGGTTGCTGAGCGCAGCGGTTTCAAATACAAAGCTGAGGAAGAAGATGACAAATCAAGTTAAACAGACCCCCGAAAAACTTGTGTAGACAGTCATAGACATAGAACCATTAGAGGACATTTCTAATGAGTCTTGACAAGTCACTCTATTCTAATCGAAAAATGAGCCTGAGTAAAGAGATTTCAGGCAACAG
>CAZPDE010000054.1:0-8844 GCA_964585315.1 uncultured Dehalococcoidales bacterium
AAAACCTCCTGGGAAGATTATGAGGAGAACTTTAAGAAGATTGTGACGGAACTTAAGGGTAAAGGCATAGATGGAGGAGTTTTTGGCGATATGGACTTGGAGGAGCATAGGGAGTGGGTAGAGAGGGTTTGTGCTGAACTGCAAATAGAACCTATTTTGCCCCTTTGGGGGATTGCCCCTGAGAATCTCCTCACTGAATTCTGGGAAGGCGGATTTAAGGCAATAGTTGTAGCCACCAGATTGGAGGAGAGTTTGCTGGGCAGAAACCTGGATAAGACTTTTTTAGCCAAAATTCAGAAATTTAATTGCCATCCTTGTGGAGAGTCAGGGGAGTATCATACTTTCGTAACCGATGGTCCCATTTTCAAGACGCCGCTTAAAGTTACCCAAGGTAAACGCTATAACAGAGACAATGTTTGGTTTCTGGAGATTTCCGTAGGGGTGAGTAGGGGTGAGATGTAAACACTCTTTTCTTCGCTAAAAAGCACCCTCATTTCTATAAGGATTTAAGCTTTGATGAGGTTAGAAAGGAGTGCCTGAAGGGAATAGAGTTTATAAAAGGGCTTTTTGCCGATGAAGCTTGGGATATGCTGGCTCTGGATGAGATAAATATCGCCATACGTGATGGCTTTTTGAAAGAAGAGAAAGTCCTTTCTCTTTTGGAGGCAAAACCTCAGGGGCTGGAGCTTATCCTGACCGGTCGCGGAGCAACTGGAGAGATTATAAAGAAAGCAGATTTGGTTAGCGAGGTTAAAAATATAAAGCATCCTTACGACCAGGAAATTCAAAGAAGGGGAGGTATTGAATACTAACATCTATCACATCACTTATGCCCCAGAGGCTAAAAACATTTGTCTCCATTTCTGGGGTTGCAATATGACTTGTCGTGGCTGCCTATGCCAGAAGGAAATTTACGATTGCCACCTCGAGGAAACTAAGGATGCCATATTTGAGAAAAGGGGAAAGCCTCCAGAAAAGCCTGCTCGTTTTCTGGAATTTAATCAAGCTCTCGATACTCTAAAGAGATTGGATTTCAGCCAGGTTATATTTATGGGTATGGAGGCTAGTCTGGATCCAGAACTTCCCCAGTTGGCTGAAACTCTTCATAGGGAATTTCAATCCCATAACATCCTTCTTACTAATGGATTAAGGCTCATTCCCACGGAGCATATAGATGAATTTGTGGTGAGCATAAAAGCTTATCAAGATGCCATTCACCGGGATTATACTGGGGTATCCAATAAGAAAGTTCTAGAGAATTTCGCCAGAATTTATTCCTCGTGCAAGAGACTCCGGGCGGAGAGCGTCTTTATCCCCGATTACATTGACTACTCCGAGATTGAGCGGATTGCTGAGTTCATTGCCAGTGTAGATAAGACCATTCCTTATAGAATCGATGCTTACTTTCCTGTAGGAAATAACCCCTGGAGACGGGCCACTCCCGAAGAGGTGGAGGAAGCAGTTGAAGTGGCTAAGAAGCACCTCCTCGATGTCTCCTGCTTGAGGGGAGGCGAAAAGCTTAAGTACAAAGTAGTGCGGATATATTAAATGTTGCGTGCCATTTCTAAACCGATTGGTGAACTTACTAGCACATCTGCTGTACCTTATCCTCTTCGCTGGCAAGGCAAAGTTTACGCGCTGCTAGGACTTGCCGGGTTGCTTATAGTGATAATTGTATTTGCCACTACCCTCGGAAGCGCTCCTATACCTTTTTCTACCTGTTTTCAAGTCTTTCTTTCCCAGGTGCCTTTTGTCCACATTGTCCCTGTTTGCCCTGAGGTTTCTGGGATAACCTTAAATCTCGAAACCCTCGATATGATAATCCTAAATGTCAGGCTTCCGCGTATCCTTCTTGCAGGCTTAGTTGGAGCAGCTTTGGCAGTAGCTGGAGCCACATATCAAGGCTTGTTTCGCAATCCCTTGGCTGACCCTTACCTCATTGGCGTAGCATCAGGGGCGGGGTTGGGAGCTACCATTGCATTTCTTATCCCTTTCACCTTCTCTTGGATGGCTTTTGGAGCCGTCCCTTTATTTGCCTTTATTGGTGCCATGGGCGCTGTTGCTATTGTCTATTCATTGGCTCGTGTGGGCAAGACCCTCCCAGCAACCACCCTTATTCTGGCAGGGGTAGCTTTGGGTGCTTTTCTATCCTCGATTACCTGTTACCTTATGACTATTTGCGGCAAGGAATTACATGGGATCTTATTTTGGTTGATGGGCGGGCTTTCCCTAACCAAATGGTCTGAGGTATGGACAGTCCTCCCCTGCGTGGTAGCAGGCATTATAGTCATCTGTCTCCATGCTCGACCCCTTAATGTGATGCAGCTCGATGAAGAGCAAGCACAGCAATTAGGCATCAATGTGGAGAGGGTTAAGCTTATATTGCTGGGTGCTGCCACCTTGATTACCTCCGCTGCAGTTTGCTTCACCGGGCTTATAGGTTTTGTCGGCATAATCGTTCCCCATGCAGTGAGGCTTATTTGGGGTCCGGACCATCGTTTTTTGCTCCCTTTGTCTACCTTGGTCGGCGCCATATTCCTCATTCTGGCTGATACTTTAGCTCATACAATACTCCCCCCCACAGAAATTCCAGTAGGTGTAATCACTGCTTTTTGTGGCGCCCCTTTCTTCCTTTATCTATTGAGGAGAAAGAAGGGGCTTGCTTTCTTCTAAAAGGAGGATAGGCATGATTGAACTAAAGGACGTCAGCTTGGGCTATGACCATCGAGCCATCTTGAGTAATGTAAACTTGAAGGCAGTGCCGGGCAAAATATTAGGTCTCATCGGTCCTAATGGCTCAGGGAAATCAACCTTGATCAAGGGAATGACTCGGGTGCTCAATCTTTTTTCCGGGCATATCTTCATTGACCGTCGGGATATAAAAAGCATTAAGAGAGCAGAGCTTGCTCGCCTCATAGCCACAGTGCCGCAAAATCCTGTTTTACCTGAAGCTTTCACTGCCTTTGAAGTGGTGCTTATGGGACGGACGCCTCATCTTGGGCTTCTTCGCTATGAAGGGGAAGGGGATATGGCTATTGCCTGGCAAGCGATGGAAGCAACACAGACACAGTTTTTTGCTGAGCGTAGAGTGGGCGAGCTCTCCGGAGGAGAAAGGCAGAGGCTTATTATTGCTCGGGCCTTAACCCAACAGCCAAAGGCGATTCTCCTCGATGAGCCAACAGCACATTTGGACATAAATCATCAAGTTGAGATTCTAAACCTGGTTAAGAAGCTTTGTGATGAGCAAAATTTGACTGTTGTTGCCGCCCTACATGACTTGAATTTAGCCGCCCAATATTGTGATTGGCTGGTCATGCTAAACGGAGGACAAGTATATACCAAGGGCACACCACAGGATGTGCTCACAGCTCAGAATATCAAGGAAGTTTATGGAGCTGAGGTATGCGTTTATCCCCACCCGGTTAATAAATTGCCTACAACCTTTATCACGGCTGGTGAAGGTAAAGAAGGAAAACACTTATAGTCACCGATAGGTTAAAAAGCAAAAGTTAAAAAGCAAAAGTACAATTCAAAATGCACAGATGTTTCACTTTTGATTTTTGCTGTGTCATTTTGCATTTTTATTTTTGAAATTTGATATTGTTTAGGCTATGGAACTTTTATTTGTTTTGTTGTTGGCTCTGGCGCTCGATGCTTTAGTAGGAGAGCCACCTCGAGCCATGCATCCAGTGGCGTGGATGGGAAAGGCAATCTCCCTTCTGGAGAGGTTTGCCCCTACCCACCGCGAGTCACAAGTCATAAGTCAAGTAGTCAAGAGCCAATGGACTTTGGACTCAAGACTCAGGACTCTTGACTCAATGCCGAGGCAGCTAGTTTATGGTGGTGTTATGGTCCTGTTTACTATATTCATTTTTGCTTCGCCTGTTTATTTTCTTTTACTTTATGTCAATAAGATTAGCATGGCAGCCTATATAATCGTGGGCGCTTTGCTGTTAAAATCCACCTTTTCATTTAGGGAGTTGCGTCATTCTGCTCTTGAGATTAAAGCGCCCTTAACCAGGAACAATCTAGAAGAAGCCCGAGCCAAGATGCCTGCTCTGGTCAGCCGTGAGACCCAAAGTCTGGAGAAGCCGGCATTAGTCTCGGCAACGGTGGAATCCGTGGCGGAGAATATCTGTGATAGCTTTGTTGCTCCCCTATTCTATTTCTTGCTTTTTGGCGTGCCTGGCGCCATGGCTTACCGGGTGGTAAATACCTTGGATGCCATGATTGGCTATCATGGGAAATATGAGTATTTGGGTAAATGCGCAGCTAAATTAGATGACATTCTAAACTTCATTCCGGCGCGAATTTCGGGGCTACTTCTGGTGATAGCTTCCTATTTATGCAAGGAAGACGGCAGGAAAGCGTGGCAAGTTATGCTTCGCGACCATGCTAAGACGGAAAGCCCCAATGCCGGCTGGACTATGAGTGCTATGGCAGGAGCACTCAGGATTCGGCTGGAAAAAGTGGGCTACTATAGCTTAGGCAATACCAATAACCCCCTATCTCCCCAACTTATCGTCTCTGGAATAAGGCTGGCTGAGATATCTGCTCTACTTTGGTTTTTCTTTCTCGTAATTGTGGAGGTGACATATTTTGTCCTTGCTGCCTAGGCCAGAAATAAGGGATGTGGCAATTTGCCAGCATGGGGGCATTGACTATGCTGAGATTGAAATGCTGGGCATTGCTCCTCAAGACATTCTTGATTTCAGTGCCAATCTAAACCCCTTTGGCCCGCCACCGGGAGTAATGGAAGCACTACGCGATATGTTGGCTGCGAGGCTAAGCGAACCAATCTCCCATTACCCTGACTCCGAGGCTGGCGACCTGAGGCGCGCCCTGGCTGAGAAGCTGGGGATAAAGGCGGAAAGCATACTTGTTAGTAGCGGTTCTACTGAGCTTATACGCCTTGCGGCTTTGGCCTACTTTGGTAGAGAAGAGCAGGTCTTGCTCATCGAGCCCACTTATGGGGAATACCAGCTTGCCTGTCAAATTGTTGGAGCATCCTTTATAAAACAGCAACTCTCAGCACAAAATGGTTTCTGGCTAAATGTAGATGAAACTGTTGAAATAATCCGACAGCATCGCCCCAAGGGCATCTTCGTTTGCAATCCTAACAACCCCACAGGCAGGTATCTTTCACGAGCAGATTTCGAGCGAATTCTGGATGCCAGTTCTGGGCAGAGCGGGAATTCTTTAGTAGTCTTAGACGAGGCTTATGTTAGCTTTGTGGATAATGCCTGGTCTTCTGTGAATATGATTGAAAGAGGTAACCTGCTTGTCTTGCGCTCTATGACCAAGGACTATGCCATGGCTGGACTTCGTCTAGGTTATGGAGTGGCAAGAGAGGAGATCATCTCCATTTTGCATCGCATCTGCCCACCGTGGAATGTTAACGCTATGGCACAAAAAGTTGGTATTATCGCTGTAAATGCAGAGGAGTATCTGAAGCGATGTCAAACTGAGCTCAGAGATGTAAAAAATTATCTTATAACCGAGCTTTCTGACCTCGGCTTACAGCCGCTTCCTTCAGAAGCAAATTTCTTTCTGGTTGAAGTTGGCGACGCAGCCCAATTCCGACATGCATTGCTTGAGCGAAAGATACTGGTGCGAGATTGCACCTCATTTGGATTGCCCAGTTATATTCGCATCGCACCCCACACCTTGCCCGAATGCCAAAGGCTAATTGCCGCCATTAAAGAGTTGGAAAATAAATGAAATTGCGAGGACTGATTCAGGTTTATACTGGAGATGGCAAGGGCAAAACTACAGCAGCTCTAGGGCTAGCGCTTAGAGCGGCGGGACAAGGAATGAAAGTCATTATCATTCAGTTTATTAAAGGTGATTACACCTGTGGAGAGCATCTTTTTGCTGCTCAATACCGCCTCTTTGAAATAGTGCAGCTAAGCGCTAAAAGTAGTTTTGGCCAGACTTTAGAGGAACTCAGGTCAACTGCTGAGCAGACTTTATCCCTTGCTGAAAAGACCATAGCCAGTGGCAGCTATGACATGGTTATCCTTGACGAAATACTTGTTGCTGTGAATAAAGGATTAATAAGCGCTGAGCAAGTATTAAGTTTGATGCGCCAGAAGCCTGAGAAAGTGGAGTTAATTCTAACTGGGCGAGGGGCGCCAGAGGAAGTAACTCAGCAGGCGGATCTAGTCACCGAGATGTTAGAGGTCAAACACCCATTCACTAAGGGAATTACAGCACGCAAGGGCATCGAGTATTGAGAACAATGCGAGAAATCAAAATTAAACAAACTAAAATAAAGTAAAGGAGAGGCAAAGTTGATGAACAATTCTCTACCCCGAATATTAAAAGAAATAAAGCCTCTAGATAGGGAAGCGATGGAAGCAGCTCGAACTCGCCAGGATGAATTGACCAAACCCAAAGGAAGTTTGGGACGACTGGAGGAGTTATCCATCAAAGTAGCTGGTATCAAAGGCAAGATAATACCAGGTTTCGAGCATAAAGCTATCGTGACCATGGCGGCTGACCATGGTATAGTAAGCGAGGGAGTAACCCTTTACCCTCAAGAAGTGACAAGACAGATGGTCTTCAACTTCCTCAGCGGTGGCGCTGGCATAAATGTTCTCGCCCGCTTTATCGGTGCTCGCGTTGTCGTAGTTGATATGGGTGTGAGTGGGGGGTTTGAGCCACATCCTAACCTCGTCTGCAAAATGGTGGATTTTGGCACCAAGGACATGACCAAGGGCTCAGCTATGACTCGGCAACAGGCATTAGATGCCATTGAGGGCGGACTCGAGGTGGTAGAGGCAGAGGTAGTTAAGGGACTCGACATTGTGGGCACTGGAGACATGGGCATTGGCAATACCACTGCCAGTAGCGCGATATGTGCTGCTATTACTGGCGAACTGGTAGAAAGGGTCACCGGACGAGGTGAAGGACTCGGTGATGAGCAACTATCGCACAAAGTCAAGGTGATTCAGAAAGCTTTGGAACTCAATAAGCCTAACCCCAAAGACCCTATTGATGTGCTAAGCAAAGTCGGTGGCTTTGAGATTGGCGGGCTGGCAGGGGTTATGCTAGGAGCGGCTGCGCATCGTATCCCCGTAGTTATTGACGGCTTCATCTCAGGGGCTGCTGCGCTCATAGCCACAGAACTTGCCCCTGGGCTAAAAGATTATCTTATTGCCGCTCATCTCTCCGCTGAGAGTGGGCACAGGGTATTGCTGGAATATCTGGGGTTGACCCCGCTTCTAAGCCTGGAGATGCGTCTTGGTGAGGGAACTGGAGCAGCGTTGGGGATGATGATTGTGGAGGCAGCAGTGAGGACCTTGGCTGAGATGGCAACCTTTGGTGAAGCTGGCGTCAGTGAGGAGAAGCACTAAATAAAAGATAAAAATGGAAAATGCAAAAATACAGAGCAAAAATTAAAACTTTTGCACTTTGAGTTGTCATTTTGACTTTTGATGTTTGATATTTGATTTTATGAGATTCTGGATTGCATGGCAATTTCTTACCATAATCCCTTCCCCCCACCATAGAGAATATGGGAATGAGGACTTAGGCAAGGCGATAAGTTTTTTTCCTGTAGTAGGGCTCTTTTTAGGAGCAGTATTATTTGGACTTGACCTCTTGCTAGACTTGTTTTTGCCCTCTATCTTGATAAATATCTTGCTCATTATTACTCTTGTTGTCCTCACGGGGGCGCTGCACCTCGATGGCTTTATTGATACCTGCGATGGGTTTGCAATAAAAAGCTCGACTTCAGACAAGTTGACGGTCATGAGCGATAGTCGAGTCGGTGGGTTTGGGGTGGTTGGGGGGTGCTGCCTCATTATTGCCAAGTTTGCCTCATTAGTCGCCTTGCCCGACGGGTTACGAGCAAGCGCCCTGATACTCATGCCTGTCCTGAGTCGCTGGGGGATGGTCTATGCTATTTCCGCTTTCCCTCCAGCTAAGGAAGAGGGAATGGGATGGGCTGTCAAACAAAAGGCAAGTTGGAAAGGGATGACTGGGGCAACTCTACTTTCCTTGGTTATTGCCTTGGCTTTGCTGAATTGGTGGGGAGCAGCACTCATGGCAACGCTTTGCCTTATTCTCATGGGAGCTTCAAAATACCTTTGCTCCAGATTTGCAGGGCTCACTGGAGACAATTATGGAGCTATAAATGAGTTTGCCGAAGTAGTTGTGCCCATTCTAATGTTTATTATTAATGAGCTGGGAGGCGCTGCTTGGCTAGGCTAAGCTTGAGCCTGCAGATTCTCTCTGTCATTGCGAGCCCTTCGCTTCCTGTCATTCTGAGCAAAGCGAAGAATCTCATGGCGCTCAGGACAGGCTCCGCGAAGCAATCTCTTGAGCATTCTTGGGATTGCTTCGTCGCTGACACTCCTCGCAATGACATTTGGAGGTAAATTGGCTAAAAATTTCGTCTTCATTCTCGGTGGCGCTCGGAGTGGCAAGAGCAGGTTTGCTCAGAATATGGCAGCAAAACTGGGAGGGAAGGTGCTCTTTGTTGCTACTGGAGAGCCTCTTGATGAAGAAATGGCTTTAAGAATTGAGGAGCATAAAAGAATGCGCCCCAAGGATTGGCGGACTGTGGAAATCAATATCAAGGTAGGTCAGAGGTTGAAAGAACAGATTAGTGATGCTGATGTAGTTCTCCTTGATTGCCTGACTTTGCTCATTTCCAATATCCTAACTAAGGAAGGTGGGGGGCTTTTTCCCTCACCCTTGATGGGAGAGGACGAAGGTGAGGGTGAAAACGACAAAGCAATCTCTGAGGCAGAAAAGCAAGTCATGGCTGAGATGGAAGAGCTGATTGAGTGCATCGATAAACATGAAGGCAATTTTATCGTAGTTTCTAATGAAGTG
>CAZPDE010000055.1:0-8780 GCA_964585315.1 uncultured Dehalococcoidales bacterium
GATGTCTATCAGAAGCTGGAAAAAGAAGGCATTGAAGTGCTTTTCGATGACCGAAATGAGTCCCCCGGGGTTAAGTTCAACGATGCCGACTTATTAGGAATACCTCTTCGATTGACTTTATCACCCCGCACCCTACAAAAACAAAGCATAGAGGCAAAATGGCGCACAGAGAAGGAAGCTCGGCTTTTACCTCTAGAGAATGTGGCTACTGAGGTCAACAAGCTATTGGGAGAAAAATAGGCGAATAATGAGCTCTCCTAGAATTCCTTACTGAATATGGGGAACAAGATAGAAAACAAAATTGCTGTAATTGGCTATACCTTTGATATATACTGAAGGGTTATAGGAGGGAAATATGAGTCAGGTGAAGCAAAAGGTGATTAAATTCCCTCTAGAAGTAATTGGAGATTTGGAAAGGTTAGTTCGGCCAGGAAAGCGAAGCGAATTCGTGGTGGAAGCGACAAGAGAAAAACTAGAAAGGGTACGACTTGGAGAGGCTCTAGCCAAAACAGCGGGCAGCCTCAAGGCTAAGGATTATCCTGAGTTTGCCACCAGTGAAGATGTGGCTAAATGGGTGAGGGAATTACGGGCGCGTGACTTTTCCCATTCTAAAGAGGAATGACCGACTATCTTTTGGATACTACTGAAATCATAGATTATGGATGCGGATATCCCCCTACTGTAGCTCTTCTAAATGGCATTTATGAGCGAGGAAATTTCTTAGGTTGTTGTGATGTGGTAATCGCTGAGATCTACGCAGGCGTGAAGGAGAAAGATAGAAGCAATATCGAGGAGTTAGTAGAAGCTCTCCGCTTTTATCCTACTGATAAGAGAGTAGCCAAAATGGCTGGTTAATATATTAACGATTTCAGTCGGCAAGGTATTCAGTTAACAGTAGCCGATGCGCTTATAGCTGCTGTAGCTATTAGCTATCGTTTGGGATTGATTACAAAGAATCGAAAGCATTATCCTATGTCGCCGGTCAAGCTTTACTAGTTCTTGAAGTGAAGGAAGGAATTTGTTTTAAGCAGGATTACTTCGGAATTATAGTTAACTGCATAATGTCGTATAAAATTCCTCTCCCTTCATTTGTTTTTCTCGTAGCTGTGGGTCTTTAGACCCACAGGGCGAGGCTTTAGCCTCGCCCCTACGACCAGAAGATTAAGAGCCTGTCCTGAGCCTGTCGAAGGATGAAGGGGAATTATAAGGAATCTTGCAATTGACTATAATCCGCAGGAAAGCGGTGAAAAGGGTTTCCACTTCGAAGGAGGTTTGAAATGAATTGCCCCCCAGCTTGCTGGGGGGCAATTCATTTAGTAAGGTTAAGGGGGGTAAGCTCTACAGGTTTGCCCCTCCAATCATATCCATGACATAATTGAGAGAGATGGGAGTTATAACCGATGCAATTAGCTAAACGACTTGATAGATTACCGCCATATCTTTTTGTTGGCATAAATCGAAGGATTGCTGAGCTTCAAGCTAGGGGGGAGGATATTATCAGCTTCGCTATCGGCGACCCTGATTTGCCCACGCCATCTCACATCATCGAATATCTGTGCCAGGCAGCACATGACCCTACCAACCATGTGTATCCTGAAACCGCTGGCTTGCCTGAGCTTCGCCAGGCTATTGCTGAATGGTATGAGAGGCGTTTTGGAGTTATTCTGGATTCGGATAAAGAGGTGCTACCGCTCATTGGCTCCAAGGAAGGAATTGGACATATGGCTTTGTGCTTTATCGAGCCTGGCGATATAGCTCTGGTGCCCGACCCAGGATATCCCGTGTTCTCCATGGGCACGATACTAGCTGGTGGTGAGCCTTATTGGATGCCATTGAAAGAGGAAAATGATTTCTTACCTAATTTGGAAGCTATCCCAGAGGAAGTAGCTAACAAGGCAAAGCTCATGTGGCTGAACTATCCCAACAATCCTACAGGGGCTACAGCCGACCTTGCCTTTTTTGAGAAGGCAGTTCATTTTGCTCGGCAGCACGATTTAGCGATTTGCCATGATGCTCCTTATACTGAGGTGGCATTTGATGGCTACAAGCCACCGAGTTTCATGCAGGTATCGGGAGCCAAGGAAATTGGTGTGGAATTTCACTCCTTATCCAAGACTTATCACATGACAGGATGGAGAGTAGGCATGGTGGTGGGAAATGCCGAAATGATAAATGCCTTGTTCCGAGTTAAATCCAATTTGGATTCGGGCATTCCCCAGGCAATTCAGCAGGCTGCTGTTGAAGCCCTGCGAGTTTCCCAAGATTGCATTACTGAGCACAATGCCATTTTGCAACGACGCCGGGATAAATTGATTAAAGTCCTTAACGAGGTAGGGCTAAAAGCCAGGGTGCCGAAAGCAGCTTTCTATATTTGGGCTAAAGTCCCCCAGGGCTATAGCTCTATAGATTTTACCCAACTACTGCTCGACGAAACTCGGATAGCTGTAACTCCGGGTGTTGGCTATGGAAAGGAGGGCGAGGGTTACATCAGGTTCTCCTTAACTGTGGCTGATGACCGTCTGGAGCAGGGGATAAATCGCCTATTAAACTGGCGCAGGAGGGGTAAATAAAGCAGAAGTTTTTCGATACAGAAACTAAGGTAGAGCAAGCATTCCTGGTGGGGGTAGAAAGCAGAGCTTCTAAGCATAAATGGTTGGCGGGAGATTCTCTACAGGAACTATCCGATTTAGCTAAGACAGCCGGTGCCAGCGTGGTAGGTATGTTGACTCAAAAATTAGACCGGCCTTCGTCCACTCATTATATCGGTAAGGGTAAAATTACGGAGTTAATCGACCTTAAAGAGCAAATTCAATATGACACAGTGATTTTCGATGATGAGCTATCACCACGGCAGCAAAGGAATCTCGAAGAGGCATTAGAGGCTAAAGTTATTGACCGTACAGCGCTCATTTTAGACATATTTGCCAGGAAAGCTCGAACCCATGAAGGGCAGCTCCAGGTTGAGTTAGCTCAGCACCAATATCTCTTGCCTCGACTTGTGGGTCAGTGGAACCACTTGGAACGACTTGGTGGTGGTATCGGCACCAGAGGTCCTGGTGAATCACAATTGGAAACAGACCGCCGCCTCATCCGCAAGCGCATCAATAGCCTGCAACAGCAAATAGAAAATGTGAGGCGACATCGAGCTCTTTATAGGAGACGAAGACAGATAGGGAGTATCCCCATTGTAGCTCTTGTGGGCTATACCAATGCCGGCAAAAGCACCTTGTTTAATGCTTTAAGCAAAGCCGCTGTGGTTGTGGAAGACAAGCTCTTTTCTACCTTGGACCCTGTAACTCGCAGGTTGGCTTTACCTGACGGACAGCAGGCCTTAATCACTGATACCGTTGGCTTCATTCACAAACTTCCACATCACCTAATCGCTGCCTTTCGAGCTACTTTAGAGGAGCTCAGCGAGGCTGATTTACTCTTGCACATAGTCGACATAACGCACAAGAATGCGGCGAATCAGTGTCTCACAGTGGAAGAGATGCTACGCGACTTAAATCTTGAAGGCAAACCCAAAATCGCAGTATTCAACAAAGTAGATTTATCCTTGAACAGCGAAGCAGAGCTAGAAGCTCTGACTGTTATCTCTTGCCTTAAGGAGCAAGTGGCGTTACCGAATGAAAACATTGCCGTCATCTCCGCCACTAAGGGTTGGGGGAGGGATAAGCTTCTGGATAGAATAATTTGCCTTTTAGGAATGACTCAGGTTAAGTAGGCTAGCAAAAGCAGGCGCACAAATTGAGGCTGTCTAAAAAATGTAGGTGCCCAATTTATTGGGCGATTCTACCTGACAAATTTTATGCCTGATAAATCAGGCAACTACAAAAATTTATGGAAAACCAAGATTAAGCAGTCCACAAGTTAATAAAGGAGAGAAAATGAAAATCACGATTGTTTACGACAACGAAGTAAAGAAGAAAGGATTAAGATCAGGATGGGGATTTTCCGCTTTTATAGAAAGCGCCAATATGCCACCAATCCTGTTTGACACTGGCGCTGATAGTCCAACATTGTTACATAATATGGAGGAGCTCAAGATTGACCCCAAGGATATAGGAATAATCGTAATCTCGCATGCTCACGGGGACCACACTGGAGGACTTTCTGAGATTCTTAGAATAAACAAGATTGCTGAGTTTTACCTCCCAAGCTCATTCCGGGGAGCATTCCCGTGGAGAAAAGTAACTACTGTAGGGAAAGACGCTATTCAAGTTTGTGAAAATGTTTTCTCCACCGGCGAGATTGGAGGCATAGAGCAGTCTTTGGCACTCAAGACGGATAAAGGCATATTTGTGGTAACAGGATGCTCTCACCCGGCGATGAGAAGCATATTAGGGGAGGCTTCAAAGTTTGGAAAGCTATATGGAATTGTCGGAGGCTTCCATGGCTTCCATGATTTCAGCGCCTTCAATGATTTATTGGCTATTTATCCCTGCCATTGCACCATGTACAAGCGGGAAATATTAGATTTATTCCAGAATAAAGCTCTGGAATGTGGGGTAGGTCTGGTAATTGAATTATAGAACCTTCGGAGTAGGCTCTATGTCAAATTGTGTGGAAATAGCTACGGGATGGTACAAACCCTAAAAGCATCTTCCTCCAATAAACCTTGGGGGGATGCAATTCGCGGCATGTTGTTGTCCAGTGAAAATGTCACTCTCCTTTGGGAGGGATAAGTTTTATTGATCTTGCCTCGGTGGTCAATAACAGACACGTGGGAAGCCATTTCCAGAGCTGATTATCAAGGCCTGGAAAGTCTCTCCCACCACGGAGCCATTCTTAGACTCCACCAGGCTATTATCATTGGTGTGTCTAGATCTGGATTTAGTGAAACGGATCAGCAGCTTATTCAACAACTGGGCAACTACGCGATTCACAAACTCAGAGCCATTATGGGAAATCGGTGCCTTCTGTATTTTGTTTTCTTCAACCGTCTTGTTCGTTTGTGCTCTGTTATCAGTCTGGATAGCTGTGCTCTGGAATACCCCGTAACTTTCTGTATATACCGTCGTATCACTCCTTTCTCATCTCTCTCGAGTAGAAGATAGCTAAACCCAACTAGCGCTATCTCTGTCCATTTGTACTTCTCTTCAGCACATAAACCCCTGAATTCTAGCGCCACACTCTCTCCCAGAAATTGCTCAACTTGTTCTATCGTCTGTAATTGTTCATCGTTCATAATCGGTCGCATGTCCCAATCATAAAACAAGTTGCCTTAATTTCTCAGGCTCATCTTGTATTGGAAGAGACTAGCCGACTAGGAGAGAGCTAATAGCTTTTGCAAAGCTGCCCCGAATCGCTTCAGGCATTTCTCCTTTCCCAATGCTGCCATGGTTTGAAACAAGGGTGGCGCTGCAGTGCGCCCGGTAATAGCCACCCTTAACAAGCCGAATAACTTTCCTGTGTTTAGATTTAACTCGGCAGCCAGGGGACGGAGCATGTCTTCGAGTGAAATAGCGTTCCAAATTTTTACTGTTTCTAGCCTCTGCAGAGCAACTTGGATAATTTCGATAGCTTGGGTAGGCGCCATGCCTTTGCTTAGGAGCAGTTGTGTATCATACTGCAATTCATCAAGAAAGAAAAAATCGGAAAGCTGAGAGACCTCGGCTAAGGTTCTGGCTCGTTCTTGAATCAGAGGCATAACTTGGTGGGCGTATTCGCTATCCAATGGGCGGTTTACTGATTTTGGCAAATCTCTGTCTAGAAATGGCATGGATTGCTGGACAAATTTCTCTAAGCTTAGTTTGCGCAAGTAAACTCCGTTCATCCATTCTAGCTTATCTTTATTAAAAATGGCTGCTGTTTTGCTTATTCTTTCCAAGGAGAAATGCTTTATCAATTCCTCTTGAGATAGCAGCTCGGTTCGGTCATCCAGTGACCACCCTAGCAGCACTAAGAAGTTAAGCATCGCTTGGGGAAGATAGCCTTGAAATTGATAATCAGCAATATTAGTAGCGCCATGCCTTTTGGAGAGCTTAGCTCGGTCAGGTCCCAGTATCATAGGTAAATGAACAAATTGTGGTGGTTGCCAATTTAGAGCTTGATACATCAGCACATGGCGGGGAGTGCTAGAGAGCCATTCATCAGCTCTAAGGATGTGTGAGATAGCCATTGAATGGTCGTCTACCACATTGGCAAGGTGATATGTCGGGTAGCCATCGGATTTAAGCAGGATGAAGTCGTTTAAGGTGTCATTCTTAAAAGTTATTGAGCCATGAATTATGTCATAGAAAGTAGTTTCTCCATCAAGTGGCATCTTAAAACGGACCACAGGAGTAATGCCACTTGTCTCTAGCTGGGTTCTTTCTTGTTGTGTTAAATAGAGGCAGTGGCGATCGTATTTTGGTGGCTGTTTTCGCTTCATTTGCTCCTGGCGCATTGCCTCCAGCCGCTCTGAGGAGCAGTAGCATAAATAAGCATGGTCTTCCCTGAGCAATCTGTCGGCAGCTTCGTGATAAAGATGCAATCGTTGTGATTGGAAGTAAGGACCTTCATCCCAGTCCAATCCTAGCCACCTCAAGCCATCTAGTATCGTTTCCACTGCACCCTCTACTTTACGGGCGACATCCGTGTCCTCGATACGCAAGATGAATTTGCCACCCCAATGGCGAGCGAAAAGCCAGTTAAATAGGGCAGTTCTAATGTTGCCTAAATGTGGGTAGCCCGTTGGGCTAGGGGCAAAGCGGACTCTAACCGATGTTTCTAATTCAGATTGCATTTCGTTGATACAATGTCATTGCGAGCTCTTCGCCTCCTGTCATTCTGAGCGTAGCGAAGAATCTCATACTGCCCAGGACAAGCTCCGCGAAGCAATCTCTTATCATAGATGGCTGCTAACCGCTCTCACTTGGAAAGAACTCGTTTTAAATTTTTCAATTGTTCTAAGTGTTTCTTAAGCCTCTGGACAAGCTGTTCAGCTTGCTTTAGAGCATTCTCAGTGTCTTCTAGCTCTGTGGTTATTTCAAATAAGGTTTGGCTTTTCCGTTCAGTTAATTCGGCTTCAAAACGGGCTAAATCTTCTACCCCAGCGTTACCCATTAAGCGGGACAAAAGGGTGCTTTCTCTTTGTGTTTGCTCCTTATCAAGTTCTCCAAAGGACTTCAAGTTATCATTCCCTCCTATTTGAATTTGAGGCTGTTCAATTTTGATTCCTCATTCAAATTTCTGTAGTTGCCTGATTTATCAGGCATAAGATTTGATCAGGCAAAACCGCCCAATAAATTGGGCACCTACATTTTTTAAACAGCCTTGGATTTTGGCCTTCAAGTATTTTACCTTCCCCAATGCGGTTTTGGCAATTCCAGTGCGCTATATTCCTTACTTTTCATTTTATCGATCTGACCACGACAAATGCTCCTTCACCATAACCTTCTTTTATCAATTCAACATCTCTTATCTCTGTCAAATTAAGGAAAATCGTTTGGGTGAAATCAAAATTCTTGGAACCTGCTTGTTTTAAGTGAAAAACAACCGCATCCACAGAATAGAAAGTAGCTACCTTGTAAAGTACACTTTTATTTTTATGCTCCTGATATAACTTTCCCACAGGGCTATCTTTATCGATAAATCCTATTACAAAGAGTCACCCATGCTTTAGCACTCTATGTATCTCTTTAAATGCAGCTTCTATGTCATCTAAAAAGCAAATTGTAGTTACCATTAAGGCGAAGCCAAACTGGGAATTATGAAAAGGGAGTTCCTCGGCTATACCACCAATGACCTCAATGCTCCTTTTTTGAGCAATCCCCCTCATCTTTCTCAATGGCTCAAGCCCAATTTTAATACCTAAGGGCACTGCGAATCGACCACTTCCTATACCTATCTCCATGCCATTGTTGTTTTTTGGCAATTGCTCCCTTATCGCCCGAAGCTCTGACTCATAAATAAACCTGTTCCTCTCAAACCAATCTTCGTACTGGAACGCATACTCCTCAAAGGGCTTAATTTTTGCCATAATCTATCTCCAAACTATTTTGAGGGAATAGGGAGAGGCTAGGTAAGTGAATTCATCGCTTCTCCTGATTCCTAGCCCGCTTTATCAGCCAGTATTCTATGCTATCAGCTAAGGCTAGCCAGCTAGCTTCGATGATATTGGTTGAGCTGCCCACAGTTCTCCACTGCTCTTTCCCATCGCTGGATTCAATAAGCACTCGCACTTTGGAAGCAGTGCCAGCAGTTTCCTCAAGGATGCGCACCTTGTAATCGGTAAGGGCTACGGCGGTCAAGTCGGGATAAAATTGAAGTAAGGCTTTACGCAAAGCTTGGTCCAACGCATTGACTGGTCCATCGCCCTCGGCAGCAGTGTGCACTATTTTATCACCTACCTTGACTTTGATAGTGACTTCTGACAATGGCTCATCCTGATTTCCACTACTGGGAGGTCGGCGGCGTTTCTCTACCACTACCATGAAATCAACTAGCTCAAAAGGTGGCTGATAGTCGTGTTGGGCACGATGAAGCAGAAGGTCAAACGATGCCTCAGCGCTATCATATTGAAAGCCTTGATTTTCTAACGACTTAATTTGTTTTAATACATTTTTGATTTCTTTGCCTTCAGGGATGGGTAGTCCCCGTTCCCTTGCTTTATAAACTATGTTCGACTTACCCGCTAACTCAGAAATGACGACATGAGGGCGATTACCTACTAACTCAGGGGCAATGTGTTGATAGCTGTTCTCCCACTTGGCTATGCCAGAGACGTGGATTCCACCTTTGTGAGCAAAGGCATCAGCGCCGACATAGGGAAATCGGCTGAAATGAGGCAAGTTAGC
>CAZPDE010000056.1:0-8497 GCA_964585315.1 uncultured Dehalococcoidales bacterium
TCTTGTATTGGAAATCGATACCCTCTCCAGGCTCATCTTGTATTGGAAGAGACTTCCCCTTGACGGGAGGGAGTAAGGCTATTTAACAATGTAATTGCCCAATTTATTGGGCTAAGCCTGATGAATCAGGCAACTACGAATCTCTCCCTCCAAGAGAGAGGAAATTTATACGATATCATGCGGTTAACTGTAGTTTGATGAGGCTAGAGTACCTTATCTTTGATACGCTACTAGGATTGGTGGTCAAAGGCTATATAAGCTGTTGTGTAAGCCCCAAATTGCCCTCGCCTAATATATTGCTCAGTTCCCTTGCTAGCTCAGGGCAGTAGTTTATTGTTATTTCTGGTACTTCCAGGTTAGTCGTTTCATCTGCGCTGATAACTCGAAGGGATACTTTGTCTTGCCCATGGTAATTCTTCAAGGAATTCATAACCTTCTGGAGACATTCCACATCTTTTCCTGCATCATCTGACTGGTTGATATTTATTATAAGATGGCGTTGACTGACAGCTGACAGCTGACAGCTATCAGCTATCGGTGGTTGATACCTCTGTGCCTCCTGGCAATTTAGCTGTACTCCCCCGTTTCTTACTTTCACTACGCCCTTGACTGTGAGCATGTTCCCTTCCTGCCATAGCGCTTTAGAACTATCATAGAGCCTGGGCCAGACTATGACTTCCACGCTGGCATCAAGGTCTTCAACCTCGGCAACAACAAAGGGGCGTCTATCTTTGGTATAGGCTTGACGCACTGAAACCACTATCCCGGTAATTATCACTGTTTCATTAGCCATATCGGCGTTGATTTCGCCGCAGGAAGTAGAACCTTGAGGTTGCTTCGCTGCCCCTTCACTGCTTGCCACGCCTTCGGCTCGCAACTTCGGCTCAGGGCTTCGACTCACCGCAATAGCAAGGGGGTGTTGGGAGAAATATACGCCTAATAGCTCTCTTTCCCAGATGAGCTTTTGCTTAATAGGTGCATCTTCGTTTTTTCCTACATTGATAGCTGACAACTGAGAGCTATCAGCTATCAGGTCGAACATGCTGGATTGTCCCACTTCTTTCATTCTCTGCTGTGTCCCAGCCAAAGAGATAATCCTAGTTATGGATTTGAGAAGGGCTTCACGGCTATCCATGGAGTCGAAGGCGCCAACTTTAATCAAGCTTTCCAGCACTTTCTTATTGATATTACGCAGGTCAGTGCGATAGCAAAAGTCTTCTATAGATTTGAACTCTTCTCCATGATTGCGGGCAGACAAGATGTGCTCAATGGGGGAAGTGCCAACATTTTTGATTGCGGCTAGCCCGAAGCGGATGGCATCCTTACCCCTTCCCTCTCCATTTGCTGGAGAGGGAAGGGGTAAGGTCTCGATAGCGAAGTTAACTTGACTCCTGTTGATGTCTGGAGGAAGCACTTTAATGCCTAACCTGCGACATTCAGCAATCGCCGAGCGAACCCTTTCCATATTATCCCAATAAGTGTCAAGGAAAGCGGTCATGTATTCCACAGTATAATTTGCTTTGAGATAGGCGGTGCGATAGGCAATGAGAGCGTAGCTAACGCTATGAGCTTTATTGAAGGCGTAGCCAGCAAATGGCTCGATTAGGGAAAATACCTCTTTAGCTAATTCTTTTGGTATACCCTTCTTGTTAGCCCCGGCAATGAAATTTTGCTCCTCTTTTTTCATTACCTTGGGTATCTTTTTCCCCATGGCTTTGCGAAAGATGTCAGCCTGGCCCAAGCTATAGCCAGCTAGAGCTTGGGCAATAAATATCACTTGCTCCTGATAGACAATGACACCGTAGGTTTCCTCTAAAATTTCTTTCAGCGCCGGGTGAGGATAATGAACCGGAATAAGTCCTTGTTTGGCTTTGATGAAAGTGGGAATCTGTTCCATTGGCCCTGGGCGATAAAGAGCCACCATGGCAGCAATATCGCTAAAGCTAGTGGGTTTAAGCTCCTTTATATAGCGGCGCATCCCCGAGCCTTCCAACTGGAAGACACCTTGGGTCTCACCTGAGGCGAGCAACTCCAAAGTCTTAGCATTATCGAGGGGGATATGCTGCAAATCTATGGAGATTCCACGATTTTGTTGGATAATTTCCGTGGCTTTAGCCAAAATGGTTAAGTTAGACAAGCCAAGGAAATCCATTTTAAGCAACCCGATGCGAGCGATATTTTCCATATGGAACTGTGTCATGACAGCACGATGTCCACCCTTGCCTACCATCTGCAACGGGACATATTCGGTTAAAGAGTCGTGTGATATGACAACGCCAGCAGCGTGGGTGCTGGCATGTCGAGCAACTCCTTCCAATTTTCTGGCGGAATCAATTAAATTATGCACTGCTTCATCCTCGCAATAGGCATGGTAGAACTCTTTGCTTTCCCCTAATGCTCTATCCAGGGTTATGGCTAGCTCTGAAGGAATAAGCTGAACTATCCCATCCACCTGGGCGTAAGGCATACCTAATGCCCGTCCCGTATCTCTTAATGCTGCTCTAGCCCCCAAAGTGCCAAAGGTGATAATTTGGGCTACATGGTCGTTTCCATATTTCTGGTTAACATAAGCTAGAATTTCATCGCGGCGGTCATCCTGGAAATCAAGGTCGATATCTGGCATCTCGCGACGTTCTACATTGAGGAAGCGTTCGAAAACGAGCTCGTAGGACAGCGGGTCTATGTCAGTGATGTCGAGACAATAAAGAGCCAGGCTAGCAGCAGCACTCCCTCGAACGCCAAAGTAGATACCTTGTTTTCTCGCAAACGAGGTAATATCCCAGACGACGAGGAAGTAATGGGCAAATTTTGTTTTTTGGATAACATCGAGTTCGTAACTGAGGCGTTCTTTGTACAGTCGATAGTCTAGAGTCACCAGTCGAGAGTCGAGAGTCTGGAGTTGGAGGCGCTGACTGCTGACTGCTGACTGCTGACTGCTGACTTTTTTTTCCATGCCTTGCCAGCAAAGCTCAGCAAGGAAATCATCGGCGTTTTTACCTTCGGGCAGCATCATTTGTGGCAGATGAAGCTTGGTAAAATCCAACTCCAATTGGCACATATCAACAATGCGCTGAGTATTCTCTACAGCTTGAGGCAAGTCGGTAAACAGTTGTTCCACCTCTTCTGGGCTTTTCAGATAGAAGAAATCGCCCGCCATCTTTAGCCTTTTTTCATCATGTATGGAAGCATTGGTCTGTATGCACAGGAGGAGTTCATGGGCAGGGGCATCTTTTTTATCAATGTAATGAACATCAAAAGTAGCTACCATCGGTATATTGAGTTTGGTGGAAAGGGAAATAAGCTCCCGATTGATTTGCTCCAGTTCGGGCATGGGATGTCTTTGAATTTCCAGGTAGTAATCACCAAAGACTTCTTTATACCACAAAGCTGTGGTAGCAGCTTCATCTACTCGTCCTTCTAAGATCAGTCGGGGCACCTCTCCCTGAGCGCAGCCGGAAAGAGCGATAAGCCCATCGTGATGGAGCTTCAGCAGCTCTTTATCCACTCTGGGCTTGTAGTAAAATCCCTCGAGGTAGCTTTTAGTAACTAATTGGATTAAATTATGGTATCCCCTTTCATTCTTAACGAGTAAGGTAAGATGATAAGGTTTTTTGCGGATAGGGTCTCGGCTATGACAATCAGTTTCAGCCACATAAACTTCACAGCCAATGATGGGCTTTATCCCCGCTTCCTTTGCTGCCACATAGAAATCAATAACACCATACATGGAGCCGTGGTCAGTAATGGCAAGGCTATCCATGCCAAATTCCTTGGCCCTGGCAATAAGCTGGGGGATGCGGCACATGCCATCAAGCAGGCTATATTCGGTATGGACATGGAGGTGGGTGAACTTCGGCGGCATTATTCAAATTATAGCATATGTCATTGCGAGCCCTTCGCTTCCTGTCATTCTGATGGAGCGAAGAATCTCCTCTTCACTGCGTTCAGAGCTTCGGCTCACCAGGACAGGCTCCGCGAAGCAATCTCAAGTAAAATCAGGTAGAAATGAAAATCATCAAAACTGTCACCTATTGGCTATTCGTAATTTGTTTCTCCCTTCTGCTTTTTACCAGCACTGTTCGTTTGGGAGTAAACAGCACGCATATTTACGAATATGGCTTCGATAAGTATGGGATAAGCGAAGTTACCAAGATAGATAGGGCACAATTAAGCGAGGTGGCAAGAAGGCTCACCGATTATTTCAGCTCTAGGGTGGAAACGCCTCAAATCAAGGTGGTTAATAAATATGGGGAAGAGTTCGAACTATTCCATGACTACGAACTTAGCCACCTCAAGGATGTAAAAGGGCTGTTCCAGATTGATTATTTAGCACAGAGGATAGTTCTTGGCTATATTATTATTTATGCTTTGTTTTTCTTGCTGTGGTGGAAAGGTCGGTGGCAAGATTTAGCTAAAGGCGTAACTCGTGGGTGCGCTTTAACCCTGGTTCTTATAGCTGCTCTAGGCATCGCCTCAATCTTCGGTTTTGAACAACTGTTTATCCAATTTCACTATCTTATCTTTGGTGACCCAGCGACTTCACCCTGGATGCTAGACCCGAGCAAAGACTACCTCATAATGTTGTTTCCTGAAGGCTTCTGGCAAGATGTTGCCCTACTTGGAGGTGGAACTATAGCTGCGGAGGCTTTGCTTCTAGGTGGCATTGCTTGGGCAGTTCCTTTTATCCAGCGAAGACACAAGCGCTAGAAGCATTACAAGACCTCCAATTCTGCAAAAATTGGAATTTGAACCACGATTATGATGGTATAGCACCAAAAATGTGAAACAACTCGAATTGCGAATCCGCTGTTATCTAAGCTTAACTCCCTGTCCTTTCTGAGATATCAATATTACAACCAATAAAGCTATTGCTAAAACCAGCCCAGATGTAGGAATTTCTGGGGCAGGAAATACAGGAATAGAAAATTCATAAAAATTAGTATAGCTTATTTCAGCAAGATTATATCCACAATATAAAATAGATAATAGCGCACCTTTTGTGGGGTATCGCAGAAGTAAATATATACATGCTATGCCAACAAGAATGTTTGGCACTAAGTAGGCCAGGGCTCGCTCACCATTTAATTTAGCACCGAAAAAGAAACATTCAGGGTTTATGATAGCTATCATAGTCATGCCTAAGCAGTCTATTGCCAACACGCAAATGGTCAAGCCAACCAGGATTTTAATGGCCTTCATTTCAGGTTTTCAGTTAATAATATCAACAAACTTTAACCATACTCAAAATTTTATCAAACGTATGATTTCTAGCCCAAAAATTTATTGCCTTAAAGGGATAATCATGGTAAGATGCTAGAAATGGCCACGGAGAAGGAGAAGGCGGTAGAATTAGCCATTGAGCAAATTGAGAGGCAATTTGGGAAGGGCTCGATCATGAAGCTGGGTGAAGCTTCAGCCAGAATGCCTGTAGATGTCATTCCCACTGGCTCATTGGCTCTGGATGTAGCTCTGGGGATAGGTGGCATCCCCCGAGGGCGGGTTACTGAAATTTTCGGCTCTGAGGGTGCAGGTAAAACTACGCTCGCCCAGCACATAATTGCCGAAGCTCAGAAGACCGGCGGCATTGCAGCATATATAGATGTTGAGCACGCTCTCGACCCTGCCTATGCTGCTAACTGTGGCATTAAATTGGATGATTTACTTATTTCCCAACCTGACACTGGGGAGCAAGCTTTAGAGATTACCGAGACTCTAGTAAGAAGTGGTGCTGTGGATGTGATAATCATCGATAGTGTTGCCGCATTAGTGCCCAGAGCAGAGATAGAAGGCGAGATGGGCGATGCCCATATTGGTTTACAAGCTCGCTTGATGTCCCAGGCATTGAGGAAATTGACGGCCGCCATCGGTAGATCCAAAACATCGGTGATTTTTATTAACCAGCTACGGGAGAAGGTGGGCATCATTTTTGGCAATCCAGAGGTAACGCCCGGGGGGAGAGCGCTTAAATTTTACAGTTCCGTAAGGATAGATTTAAGGCGAGGCGATTCCATTAAGCAAGGCTCGGAAATAATAGGCACCAAGGTGAAAGCCAGGGTAGTCAAGAATAAAGTAGCTCCTCCTTTCCGCAGGGCTGAATTCGATATAATGTTTAATCATGGAATAAGCAAAGAAGGAGGCTTGGTTGACTTGGGGGTAGAAACAGGCGTGGTGAAGAAAGCTGGTGCCTTCTTTGCCTATGGTGAGACAAAATTAGGGCAGGGAAGGGAAAATGCCAAAGATTACTTAAGGCAGCACCCTGAGCTGGCGTCACAAATAGAAAGCGAAATCAGAGCTTCAACAGCTACTCCCAATATATCTATTGAAGCCGGTGTAGAAGCGCTGGCGGAAGATGAATAACAGAATTTTCGTAGTTGTCTTAGGTAATCAGCCAAACCAAGGAAAAGGCCCTGTTGCTAAGTGATAATACCCTTCAGTGTTGCCTTGACGCCGCTTATCGTTATCTCACTTATCGCCCACGCAGTGAAGCAGAGATAAAACAGTGTCTCCACCAACGCGGTTTTGACGGAAAGGTGGTGGAGAAGACGATTGCCGAACTTAAAGAGCAAAATTTGATTGACGATATTGCTTTTGCACAATTTTGGAAAGATAACCGACTATCCTTTAAGCCTAAAAGCAAAATGTTGATACAAAGTGAATTGAGGAATAAAAAAGTGGCTGCGGAAATCGTTGAGCAGGTAACCAATGATGTAGATGATGAAGACAATGCATATAAACTGGGCTGTGGTCGGATGCATGCCCTGGTTCATCTAGATTACCCCGATTTTTACCGGCGCTTATCAAGCTATCTTGGCTATCGTGGCTTCAGCTACGAAGTTATTAGGCGCACAATAGCTCGCTTGTGGCGAGAAAAAGAAGGTAACCCTCTCACTTTAGCAGATTAAAGTCCCCCTGCTATAGCTAGAAAGACTCCCGCTGCAGTAGCTGTGCCGATAACACCAGCAGCATTAGGCCCCATGGCATGCATCAGTAGGAAGTTTCTGGGATTTTCCTTCATTCCCATAGTTTGCACCACTCTGGATGCCATGGGTACTGCTGAGACGCCAGCAGCTCCAATCATGGGATTTATTTTCGGCTGATTAAAGAGAGGGAAAATTAAATTCATTATCTTGGCAAAGATAACACCACCGAAAGTGGCGAAGGCAAAGGCGACTATACCCAAACCGAAGACCATTAGTGGTGCGGGGTGTATAAATGCAGGAGCCGCTACATAAGCGCCCACGCAAACACCAAGGAAGACAGTTATTATATCTATAAAAGCCCCCGCCATGGTATTGCCCAACCTGTCAGTAACGCCACTCACACGCAGAAGATTGCCACACATAAAACAGCTAACAATCGGTAACGCCTCGGGGACAAGAAAACCAACGACAATCATAACGATTATGGGAAAAAGTACCTCCTCCCCTTTAGATATCTCTCTCACCCTTGGAGGCATATAAAATTTTCTCTCCTCTTTGGTAGTTAATGCCCTAATCACCGGAGGCTGAATTATTGGCACCATAGCCATATAGGTATAAGCAGATATAGCAGTAGCGCCTAAAAGCCAGGGTGCTAGCATCACAGTAAGATAAACTGTAGTGGGGCCATCGGCCCCCCCTATAATTCCTATAGCGCAGGCTTCTTGAATGTTAAATCCGATGAGTAGAGCCATAAAGAAGGCAGCATAAACTCCGAATTGAGCCGCTGCTCCCAATAGGAAGTAAACAGGCCGAGCAATGAGAGGACCAAAATCGGTCATGGCTCCTATCCCTATGAACATAAACAGTGGGATTAACCCCCAGCCAAAGCCATATTGGAAGATGCGAGATAGAAATCCAATCGGCTTCCCCCCTTGCTCCATCAAGGCTGGCCAGGTAGGTGGTAAATAATCCAGCATAGTTCCATCGGGCATTTGGAATCCCATGATATGATAGCCTAGGGGTATATTAATCAGAATGATGCCGAAGCCTATGGGTACTAAAAGCAGCGGTTCCCATTTCTTAGCTATGCCGAGGTAAATTAAGACACCGCCTAAAACCCAGCATACAAGGTGTTGCCAGGTGAAAAAAGCAAATCCCGTCTCTATACCAAACATATTTATGCCTCCAATTTATCTTGAATAAGAACTCGTAGTAGCAAAGATTCTCATTTATCCCTTCGGCTTAATTTCTTCTACTTTGGTTGCCGACTTAGCTGCCTCTTTTTTCTTCTTAATCCTCTGAAATATGAATCCCATCAGCCAGGTTACCACGGCAAGAATGACTAGCACGATAAAGACGGTGCCAAAACCTTTTCCTGCCAATGCACCAGCCTGACCCCAATCTATTATCATTGGTACCATAATGTTCTATCCCTCCAACTCTGAAAATATCGCCTGTTGTAAGGCAGGCTTCACAATTATATAGCATCCCTGCTTATTATGGAAGGATGCGAATTGAATCATGTCAAGACTCTTTAGAAATGTCCCCTACTTTAACTCATTAGAAATGTCCTCTAA
>CAZPDE010000057.1:0-1945 GCA_964585315.1 uncultured Dehalococcoidales bacterium
AGGGGAACAAGGCTCGAGACCACGCAGTCCCAAAGTACCCGCTCCTCGTAATATATGCATTAAAACAGTTTCCACCTGGTCGTCTCGAGTATGACCTACGGCTACTCGATTGGCTCCGACTTTGTTAGCTACCTGGGCAAGAAAATCATAACGCAGTTCACGGGCAGCTTCCTCAATAGAGCAACTTCTCTCAGCCATATAAGCAGCTACATCCCGTCTATCAACAGTGGCTGGAATGCCAAGGAAGCCAGCCAAGTTAGACACATATCTGGCATCAACTTCAGATTCAGAACCTCGAAGTTGATGATTCAAATGGGCTACGTGAAGCTTTATCCCCAGCTCTTCCTGCCATCTTACCAGGATATGAAGCAAACATACTGAATCAGCACCACCTGATACTGCGACAACTACCATCTCCCCGGGCAAAATCAGGCTATGCTGCTTAATAAAGTTTATAACTTTTGACTCTAGCTTAATCTTACTCATGGAGGTCGATTTTCACCCAAAAATTTACAGAAGTTCTTGGCGAACCTATTTTCTTTACTCTCAATAACACTGATAAGAAGTATCATTAAATGCCACCAGGCGAGTCCTATCATCCTCAATCTCAAGGATGCTTATCCCACCGGTATCCAGTCTGAATTTAGCAAGGTAATCCCATGGTAAATTCAAAGCCTTAAGAATGACAGCCAGGATAACGAAATAATGGCTGACTGCTACTACTGTTCCATCCTTATGCTCAGCTAACAAACGTTCGACAGCCACCCAAGCTCGCTGGCACAGCTCAACAAAGCTTTCCCCCCCAGGCAGTTTCTGCGACCCTCCCCCTTGCCACCATTGCATCAAAAACTGACTAAAAGTAGTTTTTAAGTTGGAAAGGGATAAACCCTCCAACTCACCAACTTCAATCTCTTTGAGTCCATAATCAATTCCTACGGGCAATTTGTGGTAGCTGGCTATAGCCTCGGCTGTAGCCCTAGCTCGCTGCAAAGGGCTAGAAATTACGGCAGCGATATTCTCCTCCTTTAAAAACGATGCTAGCTTATGCGCCTGCTTTACTCCGGTATTATTTAATCCGATATCGCTATCACCTCCCTGGACACGCCGCGTCTCATTCCAATAAGTCTCACCATGTCTCACTAAAATAAGCTTCAAGAACTCGCCTCCTTTAATTCTAATGCACTTGTATAAATTTGTAGCTCCCAACTTTAGAGCATCCTCCCGCACCTGAGGACTTAGCTTCAGAACAATTTTCCCTCACATCCCCCATATTTTTCTCAAATCCCCTCCCTATAATTATAAGCCAACTCTATTCGCTCATTATAGGAGGGATGGTCATAAAACAGAAGCTTTGCCCAGAGAGCAGGCTCAGCTTCAGTTAAATTCTGGTCAGTTAGCTTAGTCATCAAATTAATAAAGGCTTGTGGGTTCTTGCTTAGTTCCAATGCACTCTCATCTGCCGCTAGTTCCATGCGACGGTTATACCAATTAAGTACAGGTTGTAATATTAGAATGAACATGGCTAAAACAAGAATTAGCCAAGGAATGCCAGCTACATCACTCATCTTCTGGAGGGAAAATAATACCACTCCAGCTCTCAGAGCTAAATTAGCTAAATAAAATGCCAGTAAGAAAATAATTGTTTGGATTGCCATAAGCTTAGGAATATCATGATGGAAATAATGGCCTAGCTCGTGAGCCAAAGTCGCCTCTATTTCATCCCACGAATATCCCTGAAGCAAAGTGTCACTGAAGATAATGCGTCGAGATTTACCCCAGCCACTTAGCATAGCATTAGCTGTGTTGGCTTTACTACTTAAATCCATAGTGAAGCATTCTTTAATATCAATTCTAGCTTCCCTGGCTAAGTTTACCAACCTCTCCTTAAGCTCTCCTTCCTCCAAAGGTTTCAATTTAAAGAATAAGGGTATAAGAAAGGTGGGAG
>CAZPDE010000057.1:2045-8497 GCA_964585315.1 uncultured Dehalococcoidales bacterium
GGAGACATTATCACTCCATAGCCCACCGCTAAAATCAATAAATACAATGCCGCTGACCATGGAAATGGGAAACCTAAAAGGCTAGCTAACATAGTCGAAGTACGGGTGAAAAGGAGAGCTAATAATAAGATTGCGCTTATTCCAAATTCGAGAAATAACCCACGCCGTAGTATCTTATTGTATTCCCGCGCTTTTTGCTGGCGTGTCGGGTCAAGCGTGATTTCTGTTAAAGTCATGCTGCACAGGAATTGACCACCTTCAATTCTCTCAGAGTCATAGCTAACAATTTGCTTTCAAAATCAGCTTGGTGCGGTGGATAGACTGAGGATATTGAGAGAATCCCAAAGCAGCCGTTACTTGCTCTGGCCTACCACTACCATTAACATCGCAATGTAGCTTCATTCCCAAAACGTATAAGGGGTCATTATAGCCAATAAGCCACACATCCTCTATTAAAGCTCGTAAATCGTACATCTTCACTTTATCGCCTCTAGAATGATGCCAGGGAAGCTCCTTAGCTTGAAGCAGAGAATAAAGAGAGGCTTGTATATCTTGCTCTGTCTTCTCTTTTTCCACCTCAACACGATACTCGGCAAAGGCAAGGGAAGATTGGAGCGACGGCATATTTAGTCCTATTTGCCAAACTTCAAATATAGTAAACCCACAAGACAATTGATTTCTCACCCTCATTACAAATGATTGAGGAGGCAACCAACGATTTAGCCATATATCCATGAGTTCAGCCTCACTGGTTACACCTACAGCCAAAGGCGCTGCTAATGAAATTCGCGGATGCGGCGTGAAACCTTGAGAATAAACCAAAGGAATTTCTGCTCGTCTGAATGCCCGTTCCCAAAAACGCACTATGCTAAGGTGAGAAATAAATTTAACCTCTTCTCCTCGACCAAACTTAAAACGCAGGCACTGCATCCCCTTTCGCCCTAAAAATTCGAAGGTTCTTTAAGGGGCTCGCCCCTTTCTACAGTAACCATAACCTTATCTATCTTCATTCCTCGCATTTCAGTAACAACAAATTTCAGGTTACGGTACTTCAATTGCTCACCTTGCTTGGGTATCCGCCCCAGGTGACTGAGGATGAAGCCAGCCACAGTTTCATAATCACCGCCGGGCAAGTCTAGCCCTAATTGTTCATTAGCCTCTTCGACTCGGAAGCCTCCATCCAACTGGAAAGTGCTGTCACCGGTTATCACAAAATCCTTTTCTTCAGCAATTAGCTCATCCCGAATATCGCCCACAATTTCCTCAGTTAACTGCCCTAAGGTAACCATTCCAGCTACACCCCCGAACTCATCCACAACTATTACTACGTGATAACCTCCATCTCGCATCTCTGTAAGAAGCTCACCCAGGCGCTTGCTCTCAGGCACAAAATACGCCGGACGCATCAAATCATCAATGACAAGTTCTTTGCTACTAGAATCGTTAGCTAATTTCATCAGAACATCTTTAGCAAACAAGATACCCACCACATCATCAGTATTATCTTTATAGACAGGAAAACGACTATAGGGCTTTTGAGTATAGATGTCTAGAAAATCACTTAGCTTCGTTCCTCCCTCCACCCAGACAATTTCCATTCTAGGAGTCATTATCCTGCTCACCGGGCGGTCAGTAAATTCAAACACTTCGTGCAACATCTTTGCTTCACCTCGTTCTACCACTCCTTCAATCTCACCGACGTTTATCGCAGAGCGTATCTCGCCCTCGCTCACCAAGTTTCGGCCCTCCTCAGACTGAATTACCATTTTAGTGAATCCTAAACCAATGCGCCCCAATGCCACGACAAAAGGATAGAGACACCCCTCTATTATTCTTAATGGTTTGATATAAACCAAAGACAGCCGCTGAGCATGATGAACAGCCAAAGTCTTGGGGATGACCTCTCCAAAGACTAAGACTAGTGCTGTTACCCCCACAACAGCTACGATTGGTCCCTTTATTGCCCCAAAGGCTGCCACCGCCACAATAGTACCCAGTGTAGCCGCAGCCACGTTTACCAGATTATTACCTAATAAGACAGTGGCTAAAAATCTCTCCGGCTTCTCAGCAGCTTTAGCCAGTTTCTCCGCCCCCTTGACACCACTTTCCACCAGATACCTTATGCGGAGTTTAGGCAAGGAGATAAAAGCTGATTCAGCACTGGAAAAGAAAGCTGACAGAGCTAAACAAACCAGAAAGGCTAATAAAAGCCAACTATCGGCGTCGTCCACCTACCACCCCCCAATTCCCTTGTTGAACGAATTAACTATACTTCTACAGTGAACTTCCAAGCTAAAACCTACCCATACACCAATTATAATAGCATTAACTTAACAGACCTGTCAAAATAATGTACTCGTCCGCATGGTCAGTAATCACATCTTCCTCTCCTTGTCAGCTACGAAGTATTCGTTCTTTTGTCATTGCGAGCAGCGATAAAATTCATCAGGACAGCAACGAATAGGCCATTACCATGGCTAGAAAACCAACCTGGAAAAGGAGTATACTAATGGGCACACTTTCACAATAACAGAGGAGAAAAATAATGGATGAGGTTGTTATTTCCAGAGCTATCACTGAGAGCTATATAAAAGACCTGCTTGAAGCGATGGAGGTTGATGTAGCCATAGTGGGTGGTGGACCAGCAGGAATGGCTGCTGGTTATTACCTGGCAAAGAAAGGGATAAAGACAGTCATCTTTGAAAGGAAATTGAGCATTGGCGGAGGTATATGGGGAGGCGGCATGATGTTCAACAAAATTGTAGTTCAAAGCGAGGGCAAAGAAATCTTGGATGAATTTGGTATTGCCACCACAGAATACCAGGAAGGCTATTACGTTGCCAACGCCATAGAAGTAGCCTCAAGCTTATGCTCTCAAACTGTAAAAGCAGGCGCCCGAATATTTAACCTGCTCAGCGTCGAAGATATTGTCATCAGAGAGGATGACAGAGTTACTGGATTGGTGTTAAATTGGAGCGCAGTGTCTACAGCAAACTTGCACATTGACCCCTTAGCTATAAGGTCAAAGCTAGTGGTGGATGCCACCGGGCACGATTGTGCGATTTGCCACCTGGTTACCCGGAAAGTAGGAGGAAAGCTGAGGACAGCAACTGGAGAAATAATCGGGGAAAAATCAATGTGGGCTGAAATAGGTGAAAAGAAGGTTTCAGAAAATACTAAGGAAGTTTACCCTGGACTGATAGTCGCTGGTATGGCAGCCACTGCTGTTTGCGGCTCTCCACGGATGGGACCAATATTTGGTGGTATGCTTCTATCTGGCAAGAAAGCTGCGCAATTGGCTGTAGACTTACTCAAACAAGGTTAGAGTTATCATGTTAAAAAATTGTAATTGTCATCCTGAATAACAGTGAAGGATCTCTAAATTCTTCGCTTCACCCAGAATGATAAGTGCGCTTGCTAAGAATATTATGTCAAAAACAATTGCTGAAATTAACGAGAAAATTAAAAAGGGGAAGGTAGTGGTGGTAACTGCTGAAGAGGTATTTGACATTGCCAAGGAAAAAGGCATAAAGAGAGCAACAGAGGAAATTGATGTGGTTACTACAGGCACTTTCAGCCCTATGTGCTCCTCCGGCGTGTTTCTCAACATGGGGCATTCTAAACCCAGAATAAAACTTGGTGGGGGCAAAGTTTACCTCAATGATATTCCAGTATATACCGGGCTGGCTGCTGTAGATGTCTTTCTTGGAGCAACCGCCCTTCCTGAGGATGACCCTAAAAATAAATTCTATCCTGGCGAATTCAACTATGGTGGTGGGCATGTCATTGGAGAATTGGTGGCAGGGAAAGATGTCAAGTTAGTAGCTGCTGCCTATGGCACAGACTGCTATCCCAGGAAAAAGCTAGAGACCTGGATAAATCTTAAAGACATTAATAACGCTATCTTATTTAATGTAAGAAACGCCTATCAGAATTATAATGTCGCCGTGAATTTATCAGACCGAGTAATCTACACCTACATGGGAATACTGAAGCCAAGATTGGGCAATGCTAATTTTTCTACCTCAGGACAGCTTTCACCTTTGTTCAACGACCCTTATTACAAAACCATAGGCTTAGGAACCAGGATATTCCTTGGCGGCGGTACTGGTTATGTTGCTTGGCATGGCACACAACATAACCCCAATGTTCCTCGAGGAGACAATGGAGTACCTAAAGAGGGAGCAGGTACTTTATCAGTCATCGGTGATTTAAAACAAATGAAACCAGGATGGCTGGTGGGAGTAAGCATGTTAGGCTATGGCTGCTCCTTAGCCGTAGGCATAGGCATCCCTATACCTATACTTTCTGAAGAAATTCTACAATATACTATGGTACGCGACGCCGAAATCTTTGCTCCTGTCGTTGATTACTCCGAAGCTTATCCTCAGCTACAGCCAGGTGTAGGGGAAGTCAACTATGCAGAACTTAAGAGTGGCCATATAACAATTCAAGGGAAAAACGTGCCTACCGCTTCCTTATCCAGCTACCCCAAGGCAGTGGAAATTGCCAATATCCTGAAAGGCTGGATAGAAAAAGGCGAATTCCTGGTTACTGAGCCAGCAGCTCCTTTACCTGGAGCAGAATCGGGTATAACCTTTAAGCCACTTAAAGAAAGACCGTTAACAGAGTAAAAAAATGAATGTTTCCAGAAGAATAGTGCTCCACTTCCCTCCCAATGTAACCGGCCAGCCAATCGTTTACCACCTGGCCAAGGATTTCGACCTCAGTTTCAATATCCTTAAAGCTTCAGTGTCACCTGGAGACGAAGGGCTGCTAGTCATGGAGCTAAGTGGCAACCAGAGAAACTACGATAAAGGCATCCGATATCTCACCGAGACGGGAGTGAAAATTCAATCTTTATCACAGGACGTAATTCGTGATGAAGCTAGATGTACTCATTGTGGAGCTTGCATCAACATTTGCCCCACCAGCGCTTTTTCCCTGGACCCTAAAACCAGAAAGGTGCTCTTTGACCATAATAAATGCGTCGTCTGCGGACTATGCGTTAAAGCTTGTCCTCCCCGTGCTATGAGATTATATTTCTAAATGTATCAGCCGCGAGACTACCGGCATTGGATTAAGGATAGCGATCTAGTCTCTTTCAATGTCGCAGTAAAGCAGACAGATTTATATATTCGAGCCAGCCGCAATCTCAAGAACAAAGCTCTCAAATCCGTGCTAAGGCACCGCGCTTCTTTGGAGAAATACATTGAGCAACACCCTCTTTTCTTAACCACTTTAGCCCCCTATCAAACCGAAGCAGAAGCTCCTGCCATCGTCAAAGAAATGTCCAGAGTATCGCAGATAGCAGGTGTTGGTCCTATGGCAGCAGTAGCCGGCACCATTGCCGAAGCCGTAGGCAGAGATTTGCTCGCTTTTTCGTCAGAGGTTATTGTAGAAAACGGCGGTGATATTTTTCTAAAAATATTGAAGAAAAGATTAGTAGGCATACATGCCGGGCAATCTCCTTTTACAGGAAAATTTGCTTTGGAAATCAGGCCTGAAGAAACACCCCTGGGTATATGCACATCCTCAGCAACCCTGGGACACTCCTTGAGTTTAGGCTGTGCTCATGCCGTTATCGCCCTTTCTCCTTCTACTCCTTTAGCCGACGCTGTAGCTACTGCTATAGGTAACGAGGTCAGAGATACTGACGATATTCTCAAAGCAATTGAACAAGCTCAAACCATCAAAGGGTTGCGAGACATAATCATCATCACAGGCAACACAGTAGGTATATGGGGCAGAGTGAAAATCGTACCTCTCAGTTAAAACTCAACCTCGCTCTCACGAGCTTTCACCTCCATCAAAAGGAACCCTCTGCCTTATCAAACATTGGCTGTAGCTAGCTTCTTACCTAGCTCGCGACATTCTGCCAACACCTCAGGAGTCGGCTTACGGGTGGCTACCACATCTTCACCCACCTGTTTCATCTTATACGAAGAGCATATTTTATTAATGCTCTCTATTCCTTCCTTACCTCCCCTGCCGGTGCTGCCAAAAGCAACATAGGGCTTCCCCTCGACTTTGCCCATGGTATCTTTCATGATTCGTTCAAAGAAATCCTTTAGTCCTCCAGCCATATAGCCAAAGCAAGTGAGCGAGCCAAGACCGACAGCATCACAGCCAAGGAGGTCATTAGCACCAGCCTCCGCTGCTTTCTTAAGGGTAACCTCACCCCCGGCTACCGATTTCACTCCCTCACACACCGCTTTAGCCATCTCCTCAGTATTCCCTGTAAAAGAATGATAAACAACTAATACTTTCGCCATTTTGTACTCCCTCCTTCGTTAAAACTATATACTAACACGCTCTTACTATCAAGTCTAAATCTCCGATGCAGCCCTTTCGCAAGCCAACGTTGAAAGTAGCGCCAACTCCCAGTATAATATTCGTGTTTGTGGTGAGCGTAGCCCAGTGGTTAAGGCGCCAGGTTGTGGCCCTGGAGA
>CAZPDE010000058.1:0-8337 GCA_964585315.1 uncultured Dehalococcoidales bacterium
GGAGGGGTGACCGAGTGGTTTATGGTGGCGGTCTTGAAAACCGTTTTCGCTTTTTGGCGAACGTGGGTTCAAATCCCACCCCCTCCGCCGTATAAAAAAGTTTTAAGTTTGATGCCCCAAATCTTGGGCAAATCTCAGCTTAAGACTCTAAATTTAGAATTTTATAACTATTGTTGATATTTAGCCGTCCCTTCCTCGTAGAGGTTACCACCGTAAATGTCATTTACCACTGTGGCGGGGAAGTCTTCTACCTCCAGGCGGCGAAGTGCCTCGGCTCCAAGCTCATCATAAGCTATTACCTCCGCTTTTTTGATACTCCTGGAAATGAGGGCACCGGCACCGCCTATGGCACCTAGGTACACCGCTTTATATTTTACCATGGCGTCTTTTACTGCTTGAGAGCGCATGCCTTTGCCAATCATTCCTTTTAAGCCTTCGGCTATCAAGCGAGGCGAGTAACTATCCATGCGACCGCTGGTAGTGGGACCAGCAGAACCAATTGGCCTCTCTGGCCTAGCTGGTGAGGGCCCCATAAAGTATATTGTTTGCCCTCTGATATCGAAGGGCAAGGATTTTCCTTGATCCAAAGTTTCAATCATTCTCTTGTGGGCAACATCACGGCCGGCATACAAGACTCCCGTGAGTAAAAGATTATCCCCTACTTTGAGGTCTTCCAAGACTTTATCAGTTAGTGGAAGGGTAATTTTTTTAGCTTGAATCATAAAGTATCCTCTTCTTCCTAGGCAGATTGCACAGGAATCCTTACCTGCATTTTCCTTTAATTTGGCAAGGGCGGATAAGGTTACCCTTTTAATTTCTTATTTTACATCTATCATATGGAATGGGTCTACTCACTATCTTGGATTTGGGAAGTATCTCTCTTCCTACCTTAAATTTTCCGCTCTCTCCATAAGAGAGCTAGAGTATGACCTCGATTTGGTGTGTGTTATTTCGTTCCTTCGGAGAAGGAGAGCTTTTTCATTGAGATAGAAATTGTGCTAAAATTTGCTGGGGGTAAAGATGCCTATTTACGAATATCGGTGCGATTCTTGTCACAGAAAGGTTAGCTTATATCAACGGGAAATTTCTTCCCCTTCGCTATCCTCTTGTCCTTATTGCGGTAATAGCAAACTCAGGCGAATATTCTCCACCTTTTCCATGCATAAGACATATATGGATGTTTACGACGGCATACTTTCTGATTCTGAGCTAACGCGGGGTATGATGAGCAATGACCCCAGGGCATTAGCTGAATGGAACAGACGGATGAGTGGAGACGAGAAAGTTGCCCCTGAGTATGAGGAGATAGCAGAGAAAATGGACAGGGGGGAATGGCCTGCTAAGGAGATGATGGAGAGAAAGAAGGAATTTCTTGGGGAAGAAGGTAAGCCTGAGTCTGAACCGGGTGGGTGAGGAGTACATGCCTATTTATGAGTTTATCTGCCAAAAGTGCCATAAAAAATCTAGTTTTTTACTGAGGGATACCTCGGCTCCTTTTATGCCTAAATGCTCATTTTGTGGCAGCACTAATCTATCCCGCACCATATCAGGTTTTGCTTACCACAAGTCGTTGAAGACCGTATGGGAGGAGAGTGGTGAGCCCACAATGCATCCCGGCGATGATTATTACAAAGATCCTCGCAATATTGGTCGCTGGGCAGAAAAGAAGTTCCAGGAAATGGGGGAAGAGATTCCTCCCCAACTTCAGGAGGAGATACAAGCGGCGAGGGAGGGTGTATTGCCTGAGCCGCTGAAGGATTTGCAAGGTGCCTCTCCAACCGCTGCGTATAATTGATGCTAATCTCAACCGCTCGAGCGAAGGCTTGCGTTTTCTCGAGGATATCGCGCGCTTTCTTTTTAATGATGCTGTGCTGTGCCAGCAGTTAAGAGTTATACGCCATAATTTAGCCGAGGTGGCTAAATCACTAAGTGTAAAACTTTTATCTCAAAGGAACTCAGAACATGATGTTGGTGCCAATGTGGATGTCGTTGTGAGCAAAGCGAAGCAATCTCCGCAGAATTTACTTGGTTTGATTACGGCTAATGCTAAAAGGGTGGAGGAATCCTTGCGTGTGATGGAGGAGCTGGCTAAATTGTCAGAGATAAGTTCAGTGCTGAATTCAGCCAAATTTGAACAAGCGCGGTTTACTCTTTATACCTTGGAGCGTGAGTTGATTTCTAAGACGTTGCGTCAAGATAAGATAAAACGATTGAGCGGGCTTTATGTTATTCTAGACAGGCAGGTTTTGGCTGGTAGGGATGAACTAGATATTGCTAGTGAAGTTATTCGTGAGGGTGTTAAGATAATCCAGCTTCGTGATAAGCAAAACGGTAACAAGGGAGAATTGCTATATATAGCACAAAAACTTAAAAACCTCTGTGTTGAATCAAATGTTCTTTTGATAATAAATGATTATCTTGATTTAGTTTTGGCTGTTAATGCTGATGGGCTTCACATTGGTCAAGGAGATTTACCTTTGCCTATTATCCGAAAAGAGTTACCGGTGGATAAAATAGTTGGCTGTTCTGTCACTACAGTATCTCAAGCGATAAAGGCACAAAATGAAGGGGCGGATTATATTGCTATAGGCTCTATATTCCCTACAGCAACAAAAAGAGGAGCCTCTGTAGTGGGAATAGACAGGCTCAAGGAAGTGAAAGAAGCAATAGTGACTCCTATAGTGGCTATTGGTGGCATTAATGAAGATAACATTGGACAAGTGATGGCTGCTGGCGCCGATTCTGTAGCCGTAATCAGCGCTGTGCTGAATAAGGAAGACGTTAAGGGAAGTGTGCAGCAGCTAGTCACAAAGATGGGGATGGGCTAAAGTTCATTGGAAGAAAGAGATTCAATTAAGCAACTAGAGTGGATACAAGTGTCAAAGCCATTACAGGATTTGGGAATTATTGCTGCTGAGCTTCGCCCTTATTTTGTGACTGAAGATGAAGCACGAGAGAGAGCCTTACGTCTTTGCCGTCAGGTAATCCGTTATAGTGCTAATGCCATACGTGCTGCGCATCGTCAGGAACAGGATAGAGCCCAAGAACTTCTTAATTCAGCCCATGAATTAATCCAAGGTATAAATCAGGACCTTAGCCAGTATGGCAGGTTACTTCACTCAGGTTTTGTTCATGATGCGCAAAAGGAGTTTGCCGAAGGGTGTATAACGCTGGCTTTGATTGCTGGGGATGATCTCCCAAAGCCTGAAGAGTTGGGTGTAGATTATGCTGCTTACCTTGATGGCTTAGGTGAATCTGTTGGTGAGCTAAGGCGCTACATATTAGATAATCTAAGGCGGGGGGACTTTTCCCGCTGCGAGGAGCAGTTAGCTGTAATGGATGGTATCTATGAGATTTTGATAACTATGGACTTTCCGGGGTTGCTGGCTCATGGCTTGAGGCGAACTACGGATGCTATACGAGGTATTGTGGAAAGGACTCGGGGGGATTTGACAGTAGCTTTAAGACAAAGAGAATTGGAAACAAAACTTGATAAGCTCCCTGGTAAGCAAGCTTAAAATGAGGAAGTGAAGGCGAACAAATTAGAGACCCTTTCTTGTTTCCTCAATCTCCTCTTTGACCTGGGTCAATTCCTCTTCTAGGTCTTTCTTGTACTCTTCAAGAATGTCAAGGTATTCTTCTTTGCTTGGGGTTGGTCTTAATCCATGGAAATAAAAGCCGAAAGGAGGAAGCCCAAAATAAAACCTCCAGGATCTTCTGCGTTGCATTTTTCACCTCCTCTTCTTCACCAGATAAAAGGTTGGTTGGGGCAGGGGCCACCGTCATTTTAGCAAATTGGACGTCGCCCTGGTATACCAGGGCGACGTGGGTATTTGTCTGGTGTAGAATATATTTTATCAATAATTACCAAATAACGCTCATCTTTCAGTTCTTCCAGTTCTATCTTTTTTACTTGGTCTAATTTGCCCCCTAAAATGTTAATCGCTTTAGTTGCCTTAGTTATTTCCTGATTAATTTCTCCTTTCTTTTGGGCGACAAATCTTCCACCAATTTGGCAGAAGGGTAAGGCCAATTCAACCAATGCAGGTAGTGAAGATACAGCACGAGAGACAACTAAAGCAAATTGTTCACGATTTAGCGGCTGGTGAGCTATTTCTTCGGCGCGTCCGTGTATTATTTCTACATTGTCCAATTCCAATTTCTGGGTAATATGGTGAAGGAAAGCTATTTTCTTGGTTGTAGAATCGATAAGCAGCAATCTTGGCTCACCAAGAAAAATTTTAAGTGGAAGTCCAGGGAAACCAGCACCTGTGCCTATATCAATGATATTGAAGTTTGGTTTCCTCATCTCCTCTGCGCGCGAAGCTAGAGTTACGGTCAGGGAATCGAGGAAATGCTTTACCTGTACCTCGTGATAGTCTGTTATAGAGGTGAGGTTAAATTTTTTATTCCACTGGATTAACTCTTGATAGTAAAGCTCGAATTGGTTTATTTGTCTGGCATTAAGCTCTATCCCTAGTTTGGTTGCTCCTTCGATAAGCTTTTTCACGCCAATTAAGCTTTACATCAAAACTGCAATATTAAAGCGTAGAAGGTAAGCACACCTAATACATTCAGTAAACTCATAAATAGTGCATCTCGTTAGACAGATATTAACTCAGATAAATTATGTAATTAAAGAAGCAGCGACTATTATTCGCTGTATCTCAGATACTACCTCATATATTTGAGTGATCTTGGCATCACGGTAGAGGCGCTCGATTTGGAGGTCCTTGGTATACCCGTATGCCCCGTGAATTTGCATTGCCATGTTAGTGATATCTACTACCGCTTGGGAAGCGACAAGTTTAGCCATAGCTACATCCTTGCGAATGCTTCCTCCTTCATCTTTGATAGCTGCTGTTCTGTATGTTAGCCATCTAGCAGCCTCAATTCTGGAAGCCATCTCCCCAATATAGGATTGAATGGTGGGGAGCTGAAGCATCGGTTTCCCATGTGCAGGGCGATTTCTGGCATAGTCCAGTGACATTTCTAAAGCTGCCTGTGCTGTGCCCACTGCTTCGGCGCAAATACCCAACTGACCAACATTTATGGACAATAAAAGAACATCGTAACCTTCTCCTTTTCTCCCCAATAAGTTTTCCTGAGGGACAAAAACATCGTTTAGGGAAAGCTGGCACGTTCCTGAACCTCTTAGCCCCATTGTTTCCCAGGGCTTACTAATAACGAAACCCTCAGAGGATGGATCAACAATGAAGGCGCTTACCCTTCCAGTCTCGTCTTTGGCATAAATTACGGCTACTCCGGCTCCGGGTGCCAATGCGGAAAAGGTCTTCTCTCCATTAAGGATGTAGTGGTCACCCTTGGGATGGACTGTGGTGGTGATTGCCTTGGGGTCTGTACCTGTGGCTGCCTCGGTAAAGGCAAACATGGCGATATGTTTCCCCTCGGCTAGAGGCCTCAGGAATTTCTGTTTCTGCTCCTCGCTTCCATAGCGGTTAATTGCTTCTTCGCTAAGGGCGTTAATGGCAATAATTGCTGCCACTGTCATAGAAGCTTGGGAAATTTGCTCCACCGTTAGAACATAACACTTATAACCTGCGTCGGCTCCTCCATATTCTGTGGGCAACTGCAGCCCGAAGAATCCAAGTTTAGCCATCTCTTGAACAAGGTCGGAGGGCCACTCGCCAGTGCGGTCGATTTCTGCAGCGCGAGGCTTTACCAACTTATTGGCAAAGTCCTTTGCCTCCGCCTGTATCATTAATTCTTGCTCGGTAAAATTGAAATCCATTTCCTGTTCCTGTAACTGAGAGGAGTTTAAGATATGCTACGTAAAAAAGCAAGGCAAAAGGTTTTATGCCAGGAGGTTATTACTAAATTCTTAACGAATTGTTGGGAAAACTGGCTGATGAAAACAGGCATTCTTTCCTATGGTACACCTTCTACAACATTGTTCGCGAAATAGAACCAATCATGCCTTTACAACTCCAAATTGCTATAGTATTATGGTCAGGATTGAGCAAAACTAGCCCAAGAGGCAAAGAGATTAGGAACTGAAAGGGGCAAAGAAATTGCTTAAAAAGGAGGGTTTGTAGAAATGTCACCATTAAGAGGACCGCTTACGGGTGTAAGGATAGTAGATTTAAGTCAGGCGCATGCCGGGCCTTTTGGAACACTGATTATGGGGGACTTGGGGGCGGAAGTCATTAAGGTAGAACCTCCGGGAGGGGAGTTGATCCATGGAATTAATGAACCCGCCATAGGAGATCACGGATATTACTATAGCACACTTCATCGCAATCATAAGAATATGGTCCTGGATTTAAGTTCCCCTTTGGGGAGGGGAACTTTTGAAGACCTGGTAAAAATATCAGACGTAGTTTTCTCCAACTATCGTGCTGGAGTGATGAAGAGGCAAAAGACCGATTATGACTCGCTTTCAAAGGTTAATCCCAGGATTATTCGCTGCAATATCTCAGGTTATGGTGAGGAAGGTCCCTATGCTGCCTATCCTGCTTACGACATCATAGGTTGTGGCATGTCAGGTGTATTGAGCTTATCTGGTGAGCCCGGAGGTGTGCCCGTAAGGCCGGGGGGCCTAGCTCTGGGTGATGTGGCTGCAGGTTTATATGGCACTATTGCCGTATTGGCTGGACTTGCTCACCGCAACAACACGGGAAAGGGATTGCAGACGGAGGTAAACTTGATGGACGCGGTGATATCAATGGAGCATATCCTGATGCAGATCTATTTATTGACTGGTAAGGTTCCGGGACTCCAGGGCGGAAGGCACGTAACTGTATCACCCTATGGCATTTACAGGACCAAGGATGGATTTATCACCATAGGCCCGTCAGATATTCCCAAAATGTTTGAACTTATGGGTGTGGGATGGCTATTAGACGACCCCAGATTTATTGACGGGAATAGTAGAAAGAAGAACGAAAAAGAGTTCGATAAATACTTCGGAGGGGCATTGATGACCAAAACCACGGATGAGTGGGTGAGAATCTTGCGTGATGAAAATGATGTTGTTGTTGGTCCGGTGCTTAACCTAGAGCAGGTAGCCAATAGCCCCCAGGTGAAACATAACAACATGATATGGGAGATGGAGGCCGATGGGATGAAGTATAGAACGCCAGGGTGTCCATTTCATTTTCCTGGAGTGACTGAGGGGAATCCTGAGCCGCCGGCTCATCTGGGGCAGCATACAGAGGAGGTATTGACCAACCTGCTTAAATATTCCCCGGAGCAAGTAAAAGCGGTAGAAAAGGAGGCGGAAGAGGCATTACCCAGAATACAGGCGCGACTTAAACAGGTTATATAGTTAAGCGTGAAAGGAAAAGGAAAAGCCCCCTCGCTAGAGGGGGCTTTTCTAATATAAAAGCAGAGCGACTATATACTTACCTCTTCATATTCTCCAAAAATACCCCACACTTGTAATCTGCACTGACTCCAAGAGTTTTGGCTCTTGCCAGACGGAGCTCGCTAACCAGCCGATCTTGGAATGTGCCCCATAGCCTCTCAATCCTCCCCTTAGCCTGAGGTGAACGCGCTGGAATAGAAGTTATGCCCAGTTCTTCCATTATCCGACCAAACTGAGTTGGTTTCCTTTTCCCTTCAAGTTGCTCTTCCAGTGACTCTGGCTCTCTTTTAGAACGCTCAAATGTGCCATGGCCATTATGGTATAAAGCCATGGGTATACCATGGCTAACCACAATTTGGCGTAGCAAAAGAGAATAACCCTGCGCATCCTCCTGCTCCCTGAATAAACCATAAGGGACATCACCTGTAGCATCATCTATTGCCCCTACAAGGGTCAGGTGAGGTCCTCTCCCCTCCAGCCAATCATGATCGCTGCCGTCAATCTGCAGAAGCATACCTCTCCGAGGATACCGTTCTCTACGGCTACGGTGTTTTGGAGGCCGTCTCTTTCTGGGGCTCTTTATTCCAGCCCTAAGGAGAATCAGACGCACTGAGGAGCGGGAGAGAGCGATGCCCTCTCGCTCAGCTAAAAGCTCAGTGAAGTGCTGATTGTTACAACCTGCATAGGTTGATTGTGCCAGCTCCAATACCTGCTTCCCCAGATTGGCATCCAGAGTATTGTGAGGCTTTCTCCCCCGGTTGCCATGTGCTAATGCCTGAGCGCCCTCCTTTCTGTGCGCCGCCAAAATTCTTCTTACATGGCGCAGGGAGAGGTCCAATAACTCAGCTGCCTCTCTCCCAATCATCTTGCTCGTCTCCACTTGATTTAACACCACCAACCTTCTCTGCTCTTTCTTGTTCAGTGCCACCATCTCCTTCATGGTGACATTTTCCTTTAACAGTTAGATGGTGACAAAATCGTATAACATCAACACAGCCAGCACAGTTAGT
>CAZPDE010000059.1:0-7963 GCA_964585315.1 uncultured Dehalococcoidales bacterium
GCCCTGATTTCGGGAAAACGTATCTATTTTCCCTGAAAATGTATGAAGTCGGGAATATAAATCAATCCCAGTGACAATGCACTGAAACAGCTATCAGCAATTAAGCCTGATAAATCAAGGCAATTTCACACTGCTGACTGCTCCATCAAGAACCTATAGCCGCAGCTACAGCATATTGCTTAGTATCGGAGAGGCTGATAGAGAATTCTTTTAGGTTCAACTCTGCGGCTTTATTTTTGGCCCGACCATAAAGATTGACTAAAGGCTTACCATTGCCATCGGACAGAATTTCGATTTCACGCCAGCCAACACCTTTAGCGCCGGTGCCCAGAACTTTCATCACTGCTTCCTTGCCAGCAAAGCTCGTAGCTAAGGATGAAGCCCTATCCTGGCAAATCTCGAGTTCAGCTTCAGTATAGACTCGATTTAGAAAGCGCTTACCCCATTGCTCAATTGCTGATTCAACACGCTCTATCTCTATAATATCAATGCCAATGCTGCTCATGTTACTTGCCCTCCGTTATCTCCTTCATCACCAGTCTGGTGATTTCAGGTATTCTGCTCTGTATCTCTGGTGAAAGCTCCAGTCCGGGTTCCATTGTTTTAGGTTCGATGCCAATGATTATAATGCTTCTTGGTTGTTTACCCATTAAGTTTAGCATCCGCAAATTATCTAGCACATTCATTTGATGTAAGGATAATCTCATGGGCGAATCCATGTTTACATCGTCGATGCCAAAGCGGTAGATTGTCCCTGGCTTCTTACCGCCTTTAACGGCGTCAATTATGATTAGCTTATCAGCGCCTTCAACAAGAGATACGGCTTCGGGAGAGGTCCCACCGTCTATAATTTCTAGGTTGGCATAATCCAAATCATCTTTATTCAATGCTTGTACAAAATGAACTCCGACACCTTCATCTTGGAGGAGCAAATTCTCCACACCTAAGACAACAATTTTAGGTTTATCTAGCATATCCGTGGCAGTAGCTCCCCCGAGAGCATATCAACAATCCGAGAGGGACCTAGCTTTGTTTTCATGATTACCCTTCCAGGATGCTCATTGCTTATCTCACCAATGATGGCGGCATCTCTCCCATAGCTATTCTGCTTCATTTGAGCCAGAACTTTATCAGCATCGTCTGGCTCGACTATGGCTACCAGTTTACCTTCATTGGCGACATAAATGGGGTCGAAGCCCAAAAGCTCACATGCTGCCCTAACCCCTTCTTTTACAGGTATCTTATCCTCCTGTATCACAATGCCTACATTAGACTGTTTAGCAAATTCATTAAGAGTGGTAGCCAACCCGCCTCTGGTAGGGTCACGGAGGCAATGAATATTTAGGGAGGCTTCCAGCATTTGAGCCACCAGATTGTTCAGTGGAGCGCAATCGCTTTCCACGGGCACAGAAAACCTCAGTCCCTCACGCTGACTCATTATGGCTATGCCGTGGTCGTCGATAGTGCCACTCAGAATGATTTTGTCTCCGCTTTTGGCATTAGCTCCAGAAATAGCAACTTCAACAGGAATAATGCCAATTCCAGAGGTATTGATAAATAGCTTATCAGCTTGCCCCCGATTTACTACCTTGGTATCTCCAGTAATTATGCTCACCGCGGCTTCCTTAGCCGCTGCCTTTATTGACTGCACTACGCGTTCAAGTTCTTTTAGGGAGAAGCCCTCCTCTATAATTGCAGATAGGCTTAAATATAGAGGTTTGGCACCGCTCATGGATAGGTCGTTGACTGTGCCGCAGACAGCCAACTTGCCTATATCTCCACCGGGAAAGAATATAGGATTGACTACATAGCTATCGGTAGTAAATGCCAAACGCCCACTAGCTTCAAAAATAGCCGAGTCATCCAATTTATTTAACATAGGGTTCGCCAAGAAAGGAAGGAATCTCTTCTCCACCAGTTCGTGGCTTAATTTGCCACCACTGCCATGGGCTAAAAGGATAGTATCATTCATAAATTACTCTGTATTTTACTCATGAAGGAAGTGGTCGAATGAGATTGAGATTGCTTCGCTTCGCTCACAATGACAGATGGATACTGATAATAGGCGGCGCAGACGCCTTCACTGGAGACCATGCAAGGACCTACAGGCTTTTCTGGAGTGCAAACTTTGCCAAAAAGCTTACATTCCATCGGCGTGGCTATGCCACGGAGTATATCTCCACAGCGACACCCCTTGGGCTCCTTTTCGAGATTGCTTTGTTTTGCTCGCAATGACAAGTCGGTGAAGGCTTTGTCGGCATCAAAGTGCTGGTATTTCTGGTTAATCTTTAGGCCGCTTTGAGGCACAATGCTAATTCCCCTCCAGTTAGCGTCATCAATCTCAAAAACCTCGTTCATTAATTCCAGAGCTTTCTTATTGCCCTGGGGCTTTACCCCACGACGGTAGGCTATCTCCACTCGTGGCTTGCCATTTTCAATTTGCTCCACTAGTTTGTCTATGCTTAGCAGAATGTCCAATGGCTCAAAGCCTGAGATAACGCAGGCAATATTATAATTTTTGGGAATGAATTCATAAGGGTAAGAGCCGATTATAACGCTGACATGTCCCGGGCCCACAATGCCATCCAGTTTAACCTCTCCTAAATCAAGCAGTGCCTTCATCACCGGTGGGGTTAACTTGAGCAAGGAGAGAACATAAAAGTTTTCTACCCCATCTTTCCTTGCCTTTATTATGGAGGCAGCTATTGTTGGCGCGGTGGTCTCGAACCCGATGCCGATGAAAATGACCGATTTCCTTGGGTTAGCTTTGGCTACTTCCACAGCATCCATAGTGGAATAGACAACTCGTATATCGGCTCCTTCAGCCTTTGCCTGCTGTAAGCTAGAGTAGCTGCCAGGAACTCTCATTATATCCCCGAAAGTATCAATGATAACGCCGAGCAAATGAGCCAGCGCAATGGCCTTATCCAAATCGCTGGTTGCGGTGACGCATACGGGACAGCCAGGCCCCGACCTCATCTCCACTGTTTTGGGCACTAGCTGGCGGATGCCATATCTCATTATGGCGTGAGTATGCCCGCCGCAGAATTCCATTAACCTGATTGGCTTGGTGGAATGGCTAGCGATTTTATGCGCTAGCTTTGTGGCTAGCTCGCTATTTTGATACTCATCAATGAACTTCACTGAGACTTGCTATCTCTTCAAACAGCCTTAAAGTTTCTTTGGCTTCAGCTTCATCTACAATGCCTATGGCATAGCCTGTGTGAAGCAATACATAGTTCCCCACCTGTACTTCTGGGGTGAGAGCGATACTAGCTCGACGCCTTACCCCAGCAATCTCTGTCTCGGCTGCATCACCGTCTATGGAAACAACTCTAACTGGTATTGCTAAACACATGATTTAGGGCATTTTAGCTTAAGTTCTTGGGTAATACAACAAATCCCTTGATTGTTTTATTGACTTTTTCGCGGGGAAAGCAATCGCTGGTTTCTAATTTTAATAAGTATGAAGCATAAAGTTGCTAAAACAAAGCAAATGGCAAATATAATCAAAGCTGTATTGTAGCTTCCTTGGATATCAAATATATAGCCAGCAAGCCATGGCCCTACAGCACCACCAATTCCCGCTGCGATGGTCAAGGCTCCCATGATGGAAGCTAATCTCTTTACTCCGAATAGCTCGGATAACAAGCCAACTATGTTTGGTCCCATACCGCCATAAAAAATCCCATAAATTGCTGCCCAAGTTAACAGCATAGTGCCACTTTTTACCCATAGCAGGCAGATAAACATCGCCGCCCGTCCACAAGTAGCAAGAATAAGCACGGAATTGTTCCCCTTCTTATCTCCCATGGCACCAAATCCTAACCTGCCTCCTATACTAGCCAAGCCTACGGTGCCCACGGCCATCGAGCCAATGTCTTTACTTATTCTCATACTTGTAGCAAGGTAGGGTAGATGGAACATTATAGCCATAGATGCAGCGCATAATAGAAAATAGGCGACGAACAATATCCAGAAGAAGTGGTTTTTAAGAGCTTCTTTCAATGTCAACTCGTTGACTTGCTCTTTCTGCTTATTGCAGTATAGCTGTTGCCTTTCTTTAGTTTCCTCACCATTGGGTAGAAATCCCATATCTTCAGGAGAGCGTCGCAAAACAATCGCTGCGGTAGGCATACCGATAGCTAAAACTATGATGCCTGTTAGAATAAATGAACCTGTCCAACTATAGGAAGCAATCAGATAATGTGATATTGGCGCCATAATGAAAGGGCCAAAGCCTATGCCTGTCATAGCTACCCCTAGAGCAAAGCTTCTCTTCTTGGCAAAGAACTTACTCACTGTGGCATTGACTGGCGTATACATTGCGCTAGCGCCCATGCCAACAAGAAGTCCCAAGCTTAAATAAAGCTGCCACAAAGATTCAGCAAACTTGGTAGATATCAGCCCTATCCCTATAAGAAGAGCACCAATGGTGCAAATCAGCCGCGGGCCATATTTGTCAGTCAATGTGCCCATAGCGAGTGCTCCTAGGGAGTAAATCAGCATGTAAATGGAGAAAAAGCCTGAAACCGTTGCTGTTGTCCAGCCAAAGTTAAGGCGTAATGGCTCTAGATAAATGCCAAAGGAATATCTTGTGCCGTAAGAAAGGAACATCAGTACCCAGGCTGCGGCTACAATCCACCAGCCATAAAATAGCTTCTTCCTGTTTCGAGTCATCATCTCAGAACTTAATGAAGGCTACAGCTCCACCTAGTTGAGCTATAGCTTAAATTATCTTCTGCCCTCGGGTTACTCGGCGAAATTGGCGACAACCGCTTGTCCTAAAGAGATGCCGCCATCATTACAGGGAACTTGCCTATGAGTAAATACTTGAAAGCCACTATTTTCCAGTAAGCTAACCGTTTTTCTTAACAGCGGTCGGTTTTGGAATACGCCACCACTTAGGGCTACTTGGTTGATATTAGTTTCATTGGCTATCAATTGGCACATCTGATTGGTCATCTGAGCTACTGTGTTATGGAATTTAAGCGATATTTCTCCTTGGGAAATGCCTTGCCTTAAGTCTTCAATTATAGCTGAAAGTAAGCTGCCCACGCGTATAATTCTTATTCCTTTATCGTCAGTTATGCTACATGGGTAGCTGTCCTTCTCGTCAAATTCTTTGTGGAGTTTATCCGGGGCGAGATTCTTCGGTTGCGGAGCTTGTCCTGAGCGGTGAGATTCTTCGCTCCACTCAGAATGACAGGGGGAGCGAAGGGCTCTCTCAGAATGACAAGAGGCGAAGGACTCAGGGCAAGCCCTATAGGCAGCCATCTCCAGTTCCACGGCTGCCTGCCCTTCATAATCTATCTCACCTCTTATCCCTATTAGCGCTGACAAGGCATCAAACAGACGCCCCATGCTCGAGGTTAGCGGCGAGTTTAGTCCTCTTTCTATCTGGCGCTTGATAATTTCTATCTCAGTCCTGCTGACAGCACTTAATTGAGATTGCTTTGCTGCCCCTTCGTTGCACTCAGTGCTTCGGCTCACCGTAATGAGCGAGTGTTCTTGGTTATCAACCAACTCAATTTTTGGGCCACATTTAGGACAAGCATTTGGCTGAGCATGAAAGCGGCGGTCTAATGAGTTGTCGTACTCCGCCTGACATTGAGGACACATCTGGAAGTAGCGCATAGTAGTTTTAGGGCGGTCATAAGGCATCTCCTCGATTATAGTGAAGCGAGGTCCGCAGTTGGTGCAATTAGTAAAGGGATAGCGATAACGCCTGTCATTAGAGTCTAGCAACTCGCTTAGGCAAGCTTGGCAGGTAGCAATATCCGGGGAGATGAGCTGGCATTTTCCCTCCTCAGCGATGCTACTGCGGATTTCAAAACTTTTATAATCGATGGGGGAATGGTAGTTGATAGTTATATCTTCGATATGAGCTAGAGGCGGGGTTTTTGTTTTAAGCTCCAAATAAAACTGCTCAATAGCCTCTGCTTCCCCCTCTACCTCAATCTTGACATCCTCAGAGGTGTTACATACCCACCCTTTCAAATTATGCTTAGTGGCCAATCCATAAACGAAAGGCCTGAAGCCAACCCCATGAACAACGCCACGAACGCTGAGGCGAGCTAGCCGCAAAGTTTTTATTAACATTTGGTGAAGGGAATTATAGTTTAGCTACTGACATTTTTACAGCAATTTACGGAAGCCTCTTCATTTTCGCGACTATTTCATCGATGCAAACCTCTCATCGGGAGATTTTCTCCCCATATCCTCTTCCTACTTGAGTTTCCTATACTAGGTAATTAACTGCATGACAGCTTCTTGATTCCTCGGAGAAAGCTGTAGGCAAGCAGTCCTCCGACTATGGCGGTTACTAGCTGAGGCCAGCTCATCATCATTGCCACACTTGCTGCCATCTTTTGGTTAATAAGCAGGTTAATAACGATTGAACTGGTGCCAAAGAGGAAGGCGAACTTCAAAACGCTGCCTGAGACCAATCCCAGCCAATAATTTTTGTTCCTCAAATAGCCAAAGGTTACAACCAGTATGGCATTCCCCACTATGATGAAGGGAATCATTGGAGCCAATACAGGAGGGAGTAGCCCGGTAGCCAGGGCGATTGAGCTAGGAATCAGACCAATGAGAAGCCCATTCCGCATACCAAGTAGAGACACTGCTATCAGAAGTGTAGCATTAACAATGGAACCAGTGACAAATTGATTCCCGATTAAAGGGGCAGCACTTGCTATACCCAGCAATATAACAAAGGTAATTACCGAGGTCCTGTCGATGGTTAGAGTTTCTACCATGGTATTCATTTCTGTTACCCTCCTTTTTCATAAGACTTACAATTTATGCTTAGCTCTTTGAACTATACCCTTTCCATCTTGGTATATTTGGTATGCAGCAAATGATGCGATTTCTCTCCCAGTGGCTCTTTCAGGTAATCTTCATATACCTTCTTTATCGATGGGTTGTCATGCGATCTCCGGTAGGGGAGTTGTCTGTCTTCAGCATAGAGGACTTGTCCACGAATCCCTCTCAGCGCCATATCGAAACCGATGGGCTGTCCACCTCCACCCGCGCACCCACCGGGGCAAGCCATGATCTCGATGAAATGATAGGAAGACTTACCAGCCCTTACCTCGTCGAGAACCTTTCTTGCGTTACCCAATCCGTGAGCTACAGCCACTTTCACCTCCAGTCCATCCACATTCACAGTAGCTGTCTTTACGCCGTCAAGTCCTCTTACCGGCTCAATATCTAGACTCTCCAACTCTTTCCCGGTAACAAGCTTGTAAGCTGTTCTGAGTGCCGCCTCCATCACACCGCCGGTGGCACCGAAGATGGTTGCCGCCCCTGAATAGAGCCCCATAAGCTCATCCGCTGGTTCATCGGGCAAGCTGGCAAAGTCAATCCCAGCCTCTTTAATCATACGGGCAAACTCTCTTGTTGTTAGAACATAATCTACATCTCGGAAGCCACTATCTGCCATCTCGGGTCTCTGCGCCTCGAACTTCTTTGCCGTGCAGGGCATGATGGAAACGGAGACAATCTTTGCCGGGTCAATTCCAGCCTCTTCAGCATAATAGGTCTTAGACAGCGGACCGAACATCTGCTGTGGAGATTTGCAGGTGGAGACATTGGGCAGGAGGTCAGGGTAGAAGTGTTCGGCAAATTTAATCCACCCCGGGGAACACGAGGTAATCAGAGGCAAAACGCCGCCTTCGGTAATCCTCTTCACCAGCTCGCTTCCTTCTTCCATAATCGTCAGGTCGGCGGAGAAGTTGGTATCAAAGACAGCATCAAACCCCAGTCTTCTCAATACGGCGTGCATCTTACCGGCAACAAGTGTTCCAGGGGGAAGGCCAAACTCTTCACCCAGCGATGCTCTCATAACTGGCGCTTCCTGAACAACAACATGCTTCTCCGGGTCTGCCAGAGCTGCCCACACCTCATCAACAGCAGACCTCTCTTTAATAGCTCCCACCGGGCAGACATGGATACACTG
>CAZPDE010000060.1:0-7887 GCA_964585315.1 uncultured Dehalococcoidales bacterium
GCCCCTCTCTACTGGCATTCACCTTCCAATAGTAAGTCTGACCATCGGTTAGCTTACCTGAAGGTACAGTATAAGTTGGCTCTGCCAGGGTTGCTTCATCAATAACCAGATTCCCAAAATTACTATCGGTTGCCAACTGAAGCCGATATGAAGCGGTGGTCTGGGTGCAAGTCCAGGCTAGTATTGGCGTCAGCGAGGAAACTGAACCGCTATTTCCTGGTGCCTCTAATGTAACCGCTAGTGGAGGTGGTGTGGGGCCACAACCTAAAAGAGCAACAAGAACTACTAATAAAAGTGCTACATATTTCCGCATGTTTAACCTCCATTATTTTTATTTAGTCCGTTTAGTTTCTTAGTGAGTCGTGTTATCATCTTGTTTTAACAATTATCTTCTGCAGAATCTCAAATTCTTATGTGTCTTTTGTCAAGAAGCCGTGTTAAATTAAGATACTCAGATTTGCTCGGGGGACATTGAACAAAGCAATTTAACCTACAGGTTGCCTTATTTTATGCTGACGGGAAAGACCTTCGTCTCACCCACACCACCACCTTCCCAAGATTGTTTGCATACCATTGTTACCTCGGTTTCGCCTTTCTTCAACGCTTTGAACTTGAAATTCCGTGTGCCTGGCGCACCTGGCATAGGCTTCGCAGGTGGTTCGTATTTGCTCTCAGCCAATTCAAGAAAATTACTATCAAATTCTTCCTGCCAGCTATAGCCAGTCGAGCCAGACTGGTCGTCCAAAGCTATAATAAACTCTTGACCTACTTTAATGCTGATTGCCTGACCGGGGTCGCTATACACCTTTGGCGCCGCAGCGCCGCAAGCAGTAAACAAGCCACTAATTACTGCGGCTACAACCAGAATTGCCATTAACCTTTTCACTCTGCACCTCATTAGTTTTTGATACCCTGTTTAAACTTCACCTCCATCCACTACAACTTCCTTCAAGACTCTCCTAGATGCTCTGGACAACCTTGAGAGAGCTCGCTTGCTGCCAAAAAGCAACTTTAGCATGTCTCTCCAACCCCCATAGGCTATCAATTTACGCAATTGCTTGTCAACTACACAAATGGCACACTGTGGGAAATATGGCGATTGATTATTTTTCCACCTCTTTTAGTTCCTCCTGCTTACCCTGAGTCAGATTTATGTTATAAAAATCGCTGTCCTCATCAGGCAACATCATTAAAAACTGAGGAAACCTTTTGTTTTGAGAACATCCTGCTCCTGACCTTCTTATTTATCAGTGAATTCTAACGCTTGGCTTGCCAATTATAGCAGGAATTACTTGCCTCCCAAAATCTCACTAACTAGACAAATATTATCAAAGACAATAAACTTACGCAAGAAGGCGAGTGTAAAAAAGAAACAGTTGTCGTGAAGAATGGCGGGAAAGCTTAAGCATGTGATTATATATACTGATGGCGCCTGTATTGGAAATCCTGGACCTGGTGGTTATGGGGTAGTGCTCTTAAATCAAAGTCGCAGAAAGGAACTATCGGGGGGATTCCGTAAGACCACTAATAACCGAATGGAGATAATGGCTGCCATCGTGGGGATAGAGACTTTGAAAGAGAGATGCAGTGTAACGCTATACAGCGACTCCAAATACCTGGTCAATGCAATGTCGGAGGGCTGGGCACAAAGGTGGCGAGCAAATGGCTGGAAGCGTAACAAAAAAGAGAGGGCATTGAATCCCGACCTCTGGGAGAGACTCTTACAGCTATGTGAGCGCCATGAGGCCGACTTTATATGGGTTAAAGGACACGGAGCAAGCCCTGAAAACTTGCGCTGTGATAAGCTAGCTATACAGGCTGCCCAGCAGTCGAACTTGTCCCTTGATGAGGGCTATAATAGCAAATAAGGGGGTTATATAGCTAAAGCATTGGGAGATATTAGGGTATTGGATTTCACTCGAATGTATGCTGGCGCTTTTGCTATGCTACAACTAGCAGAGCTGGGTGCTGAGGTCATCAAAATTGAGATACCTGGGGGAGGAGCAAGAATGAAGAAACTTGGGGATGAGAGTATAATTTAGAATGTAAGGGGAACCCGAAAATATAAAAGTGCAAGAGGAGAGCGATGCATTATGAAGATTTGATTTTGGAGAAGGAAGGAGGAATTGGCATTTTGACACTGAATCGACCTGAGAAACGGAATGCCCTTACACTGAAGATGATGACGGAAACAATACCACAAGCGCTTGAAGAGGTGCGCAAGGATGATGAGATAAAGGTGTTAATTCTTACGGGTGCTGGCCAGGATTTTTGTTCCGGTCTCGATGTTAGCGCTTTAGCTAAGACGCCTGCTGAAGCTGAGGCAAGCAAAGCTCGTAATGCAGTTAGGCTAACTAATAGCTGGCGCTCTACTGTGCTACCACTCCGAAGCTTAAACCAGGTGACAATTGCTGCGGTAAACGGTGTAGCTCTAGGGGCAGGGTTTACTATTGCTTTGCTGTGCGACATCAGGATAGTCTCCGAGGATGCTAGATTTAGCATGGGATTTATCAGAATGGGGTTAATTCCTGGCATGGGGTCAACCTACTTATTGCCACAGCAAATAGGAATCAGCAAGGCGCTCGAGCTTATGGTTACCGGCGATATGATCAATGCCATGGAGGCGGAGAAGCTAGGGTTGGTAAACAAAGTGGTGCCGTCTGGAGAGCTCGAGAAGGAAGCAAAACAGCTAGGGGAAAGGATAGCCCAAGGGCCCCCGATTGCAATCGAGCTAACAAAACGCTCGGTATATAAAAGCATCTATAATGATATAGAGCAGCAAATGGAATTTGAGGGTTTTGCTCAAGACATATGCATTAACACCGAAGATTTTAAGGAAAGTCTTACGGCGTTTCGTGAGAAAAGGAAGCCCGTGTTTAAGGGTAGATAATAGGAGAGAGCTTATCCCCTAACTTAAAGTATATTTATGTGTATAGCATCTTTAAGCTTACTTCAAGTGTTATGTGGCGCATTCGTCTAGAGGCCTAGGACACCTCCCTCTCAAGGAGGAGACCACCGGTTCGAATCCGGTATGCGCTACCAAAATATTCGGGCTTTATACCGCAGCTTTGCAAGGACTAGAAAGCTATATAGATTCGAACTCAAAATAAGACCATCGCCTGTTTCGCCCCCCGCACAGTTTCAGGTGTTTGTGTAAGTTGCAATAATAGATAGCATGGTTGACCATCTTCGCTCAGCCCAGTATTATTGCACCTGTGACAAGACCTATTTTACCCATACACCCAGGTATTAATATGAATGCTTTTGGGGTGGAAGCTACCTTGCGGCGGCGAGGCTTCCTTGTGGCGAATCGCGGTGATTATGGACAAACAATAGCCCCACATGACATGCAACCGACTGAAATGATAACTGGCGGGGGATGTTTGCCTGATTGGGACAACAACTTCTACAACTTTATGTGTAAAATCTCATTCCGTAAAATGCTTAGGTTCATGCTGGCTCATCCGAATGGTGTTTCAGAAAAGGAGTTATTTGAGGCGCTCTCCCAAGCAAGCTCTACGATCCGTGAGAGGTTAAAGTATCTTAGTGACTCCGGGGTTGTTGAAGAACAAGGTAAATGCCAGTGGTATTTGACAAAGGGCACACCTAACAACTTTGGCCCAACATTCGAACGCTATATTAAATCTGTGTTTGAGAGGGAATTTATCTGTTCTTCTGAATGGGGGGTAGAGCTTGAAGGATTCCAATATGGAGATTTCGATGTTCTTGCGTTAGTAGATTCTGCGCTCTGCTATGTAGAATGCAAAACTGCTCGGATAAAGGACATAAGTAACTCAGAATTGAGATATTTCCTGCAGCGAAGCCAAGACTTGGCACCTGAGATGGCTATTCTTCTTGTAGATACAGAGGATTCACTAGAAACACTTGTAAGAAACGTGGAGGGCATTTTAATTTCACTTGCTCGTAAAGAGAGTGCAGATCAAAACTGGAAACCTAGCAAGCCATTCCTTAGCGAGCCTTCCGGATTCAAGGGGATTTACTTTGGGCATCAGAGTATATTTGTAACTAATGCCAGGCCAAGTGTAGTATCTAACCTAAGGCTTTGCTTACGATTCTACTCGACATGGGTTAAGTTCCAGTCCTTTTGGGGTGGTCCCAGATTTAATTACATAACAAAAGAGATATTCCCACTATAGCGATGCATGGTCGGTATCAGTTACAAGTAGGCTATTCAGGCTAGCGCCAGGTCTGAAGTAATACTCAGTTTTTACTTTGATGTACCACGCCTTATCCTGATTATGGCAACAATTAGCCACTTTGTGATGTTGTGTTACAATAGGATGAACTCTATCCCTTGTATGGAAGCAGCTGTGATTTAAACGAGCAATAACAATGGCTGTCACCCAGTATGGGTAGCATCGTGGACATTGCCTGTGGAGTACTAGATGTTAAGCACTGATGATATTAAACAGGCGATAGCTCAACAAATGGAGCTATATGTTGGAGGGAAATTCGATTCCTATTTCAAGTATTGTAGCAACGACTCTGAAGTCCTCAAGGGTATTTTCAAGCATCAAAAGATCAGGTTCACGCAGCCCCGTGCTCTCAACGACCCTCTCGAATTCAACCCCACGATGCGGTTTCATGATTCTGAGGCCAAGTACCAACTATACGACGTTAATGGAATATCCTTTCCAAGTATTGAGCTTTTCTTCCGAGTTCAGGTAATCGAGTCGCAGATAAACGCATACGGCATATTATCACTCACAAAGATACCGAATTCATTTGATATGTGGAGCCAATATGCAAATGGCCACAGGGGCTTTGTAATTGAATTGAAGGATGTTTTTTGGCGCCGTCCCTGCATGAAGTCGAAAGCAGGTAATGAATATCCAGTGGGAAAAGTTGAGTATGTTGAGGATTATGCCGTAAATCTTGAGGATCTCGTTAATGCAAACAACGAGATTCCACGAGAGGTTCTCCACAAAGAACTCTTTTTCAAGAAGACTTCCCGTTGGGAGCATGAATATGAGTACCGAATGGTTAGACCGTTATCAGACTCCCCAAACTATACGCCACCCGACACTAAGTACCCATATACAGATACCAGGAAGTATCTGTTTCCATTTGACTGGGAATGTGTTTCGTCCGTTATCCTCGGCGCCAATATGTCGACGGAAGACAAGGGGCCAATTGCACAATGTTGTAAAAAGCACGATATACCATTATTTCAAGCCTATATAATAAGAGACCACAAGGATTGGTTTGGCAGACCAGCTACAGTCTGTATTCTGTCGCTTGACCAAAATAAATCTAAGGATAGTATATTGCGGATCAAGCCCCAAATATTCTGTACCGACTCTGTAAGTCTTGGTAACCAGAGCATAGTTAAGATCGCCAAGATAAGTGATTTGCCATACTACAAGGGCTATGAAGAAGTCGTCGATCAGTTCTATCACAACTCAATGACAGATGGCTTGAACCGATAGTGCCTGGGTCGATTGTATCGCCTTTACCTTTTGTCCTGCTCGGTCTCCCATGAATTCGAACGTTATCTAGGTTGCACAATCCATCGAATCGTCCAGTTTACAACCCCTGCTGTTTGGCGGATGATACCAGACCCAATAGACTTATGCTGTGGGTATTGAGTGGGAAACAAGCAGTTGCTGCAAAGCAGGAATAAGCTGTTTCTTCTCGAAGAAAAGTTCGGAATGCTTCCAGTGCGGGTTACCAATATATTCGGGCTTAGATTATGCTTCGGCTCACCAAAATTCACCGAGATGGCATATCTAGCCAAATTTTCTTAGCCTTGTTAGCTATCCCTACTATGTGCTAAACTTTGCCACAAATAAATGAAGAGGCGTGTCTTCTCAGGCTTTCGTCCTACAGGCAAGCAGCATATCGGGAATTACCTGGGGACTATTCAGAATTGTATTTCCCTTCAGGATGAATATGATTGTATTTACTGCGTAGTGGATATTCATGCTCTTACTACTCTTGAGAGCACTGAGACGATTCAAAGCGATATTCATGAGATGGCGCTTGATTGGCTAGCGGCAGTTCAAGGTGTTCCCCCGCTCGTATTGGTCCAGCAGGTGGTGCTCGCGGACTAAACATTCTGTGCTGTTGTATAATTGAGCAAATGCCAACAATGAGTATCCCGCTCCAGCTTTGGGCAAAGAAAAAAGCAAGTCCGACAGGCGAAGTGCGCTATCCTCTGCCTTTCCACATGCTTGATGTGGCTATGGTCACTCTGACACTCACACCGACTCTGATTGTTTTTAAGCGGTTATTTCGTTCTCTCCTTACTGGCGCCTTCGCCTGAACGCCAGAAAGTAAATAAGCAATCCTGCTACTACGGCAGCTATTACTCCGCCAATTAAGTGCCAGTTAATAGGTTTGGTTGGTGGTGCTACTGCTACGGTAAAGCTACCGCTCAATCCATCGACGGCTACACTATAACTGCCAGGTTCCTCTCTGATTACAGTGAAAACAACTGTTTTCACTGCCTTCGGGGCCAAAGTCACCTTCTTCGTTTCTTCAAGCGCATTGTTTATTAGCAGACTTACGGTGCAGCTTCCTTCCCTACCACCAATATTTGCCACCTCGACGGTTATAGTTACCTCCTCGCCAGGCTTGACCTCGGTGGGGATGATATTAAGATTAGATAGGACAAATTTGGCTGGGGGTGGAGGCGGAGACAACTTTGCCATTATGGCAAAGTTAGTAAAGTGGGTTATATTGGCGGATACCTTGTTCTCCTCAATATTAACGACGGCGTCAAGGGGAATCCAGCCGTTGTCATAATAAGTAATATAAAGGTTTTCCTCTTCTACTCCCTCAGGTACATCCCCATCCTCATAGGCTAAGGTGAGCCTGAGGTAAGGCTTAAATGTGGCGCTATCGGGGCCGAGGTCGTAAGCCTTGCCTAAAAGCACATAACCTTCAGGCGTTTCAGGAGCTTTTTCCTCTACAATAGTTATTCCCTTCAGTTTTTTGCCCTTCTCATCCAGGCAATAGGTGTTCTTAGGGATGTGAATGTTTATTTCGCCGTCCTTGGAAGTTATATCCACAGCTTCAAGCAAGCGGCCGCTGGAGCTTATACGCCATTTGGAAGTTTCCCCAAAGAAATTGGTATCGAGGTAGTAGCGTGAGCCTGGACCAGGACCTGGACCAGCGGGAGTGCGGGTGGTGAAGGTATAATCCGAGGAGGTAGCCTCGATGCCATCCACCACTGACCTGACGCGAAAATGATATGTAGTCCCTGAGGAAAGCCCGGTTAAGGCTATGCTGTGCTCAGAGACGAGGCTAGTATCCTCATCTGTATAGTGAGCATAATTGACAATGCTATCATGTGAAACAGTATCGTAGAATACCTGCGAGGTGGCGTTGCCATTTGTCTTCCAGGAAATAGTGACGCTGTGATATCCGATATTAGCTCCAGATATATCATAGGTTACTAAAGGAACAGTGCCACTGACTTCAGTAGTGCCAGTGGCTGCCATAACTGGCATAGCTTGTAGTATTATGCAAGCCAGCAAAATCACACAGGGGCAACAAGTTTTCCTTTCATCCACTAGTAACCTCTCCGCCTCCGGGCAAGGAAATAGACCACTAAAGCGATGATTATAACGCCAGCCACTATGCCACCGATTATCGGCCAGTTCACCCCTGTAGGCGGAGCCACCATGACTGCCCAGATGCTGAGATGATTGGTATGGGTGGCAAGTGTAGTTGCTGCCTTGTCTATCTCTGTCTTGAGCACTGACCACTGGTTGTTTGCCTCATCCCATCTGGCTAATGTCAGTCTTGAGGCATCACCTCCTGCCCTCTCCAGGTCAGCCGGGGTATATTTCACTGTTACCGTGGCTTCCTTAGCCAGTAAACCGGTTAAGCCATCAACGCGAAAGCAGGTAGTTGCCAGCT
>CAZPDE010000061.1:0-7766 GCA_964585315.1 uncultured Dehalococcoidales bacterium
CCCCCCCCCCCCCCCCCCCCCCCCCCCCCCCCCCCCCCCCCCCCCCCCCATAATAAAAAGTGAAAAATTCAAAGTGCGAAAAAGGAGGGAGCTATGAAGAAAGCGATAGAGGCGTTGTTTGTGCTGGCGATGGTGGCTATGCTGGTTTTGGGCTCGGTGAGCCTGGTGCTGGCAAACCCGGACTCGCAAAAATGGTATCTAACCGATACCTCCTACACCGGGACGCTAGCGCAGGATATAGGTGGAGATGCAGCAAGCCACAACTGTGATGATATCATGAGCAAAACCGAACCATCCGGGGACGACATGGAGCAACCTATCTACTATGACATGGGATTCCGTGTTGCCTGGTGGTATGCCGAAAATCCCGCAGCGTGTGACCTGTCCTTTGGCAGCGGGAATTGGCCCGTTTATGTTGACTACCGGAATAATACTCCCTACAGCAGTACCCTATACATCCAAATATATAAGGTGGATTCCAGCGGGAATTATACTGCCCTGACTGAACAGTATGCAGCTTCGGAATTGGCTACGGGAGGCGTTGGGAGTAGCACTTTCACGCTTACTGGTAATGCGGACCAAAGCCTAAACGAAGGTGAAAGATTGGCAGTCAGGTTCAGGTGGAATCAGGGTGGTTATTTCCACATCAGGTATAATGGTGGCGAAGGGTCAGGGTATAATACCTATATCCAGAGCCCTGAAGCAGACCCCGGCTACCCCACACCTGAGCTGCCTACCATCATCTTGATGAGCGTTGGCCTGTTGGGGCTGGGGGGATATGTCTGGTTCAAGAGGCGAAATCCGCGGGCAACTGGCAAATAATCAACCAGCAATTAAGATTAACGGCACAATCTCTTCCACTCCTCCCTCCTGTGAGGGGAGGGAGGGGGATTCAAAATTCCAAATCCAAATAGCAAAACTCATTTTGTTTTGAATTTTCGTCATTAGCGCTTCGATATTGTTTAGTATTTCGTATTTTGTGCTTAGGATTTCCCCTCCTGTAGTTGCCTGATTCATCAGGCGTAGCCCAATAAATTGGGCAACTACATTTTAAATAATCTATTGTTATACTTGACGGGCATGATATACTAAAGCCGTTTTCCAAAGGTCATAGTCCAGAGGTCATAAATGAAAAAAAATTTGCTTTCCATATCCGACCTTAGCCAGAAGGAAATCGAACAGCTCATAGAGCAAGCCTTGAGCATGAAGCGGAAGGATATGCCGTCTTTACTATCGGGGAAAACCCTGGCTCTTTTATTCGAGAAGCCTTCCTTACGAACGAGAGTTAGCTTCGAAATAGCCATGCAGCAGTTAGGCGGACATGCTGTCTATCTATCCCCAGAAGAGGTGGGCTTGGGGCAGCGGGAGCCAATAGCTGATGCAGCGCAGGTGCTTAGCAGGTATGTTGATTGTATTGCTGCTCGCACTTTTTCCCACCAAACCTTGCTCACTCTGGCTAAGTATTCTTCTGTGCCCATAATCAATGCCCTTTCCGATTGGGAACATCCCTGCCAGGCGCTCTCCGACCTTCTTACCATATATGAAAAGAAAAACAAGCTTTCGGGCTTGACTTTGGCGTTCATTGGCGATGGTAATAATGTAGCTAATAGCTTGTTCCTCGCTGCCTCCCTTACAGGCATGAATTTTTGCATTGCATCCCCTTCTGGCTATGAAATTAACCAGGAAATATTAAAACAAGGCAAAGGATTTGCTGCTTCTAGCGGCGGTCAAATTCAATTGACTAATGAGCCTCGTGAGGCAGTCAAGAATGCCGATATAGTATATACTGATGTGTGGACAAGCATGGGACAGGAGGCTGAAGTGGAGAAGCGTCGTCTTGCCTTTTCCCACTATCGGGTAGATGATAAATTGCTAGCCTTAGCCAAAGGAGATGCTTTGTTTATGCATCCTTTGCCTGCTCATCACGGCGAGGAAATTTCCCCTGGGTTGCTAGGTGACCCTCAATCGGTAGTATTCGACCAAGCAGAGAATAGGCTTCATATGCAAAAGGCATTGTTAGCCAAAATGCTTCGCCAGCCAATTCGAGGGTAATCAAGTAAATGACAAACTCTATTATAGTTATTGTGGGCAGGACTAATGTGGGCAAGTCCACCTTGCTTAATCGCCTGGCGGGCAAACGGCTGGCTGTAGTTGCTGATTTACCGGGGACAACGCGAGACCGCATTTTTGCTTCTGCCTCATGGCAAGGACAAGAGCTAACTTTAGTTGATACCGGCGGCTGGCAGGCAAAACCATCCACAGTTCTGGAGCAAAAGGTTATTCGTCAAGTGGAGGTAGCTGTGGCTCAAGCGGATGGCATCGTTTTCCTGGTAGATGCTCGAGACGGAGTTATCGCCGCCGATGAGGAAATAGCCGATATGCTGCGTGCCACCAACAAGCCTATAGTGTTAGCAGTAAACAAGGTAGATACTGCCAAACAAGCAAATCAGGTAGCTGATTTTTATCAGCTTGGCATGGGTAAGCCTATAGCCATCAGCGCTTATCACAATCGAGGAATAAGTGAGCTAATGGACGCTGTGCTAGCCACCCTCCCCCCTCCACCACCTGTCAGCTTGGTGGAGACAGAAGGGGCTAAATTAGCTATTGTGGGACGCCCCAATGTGGGCAAGTCAACCTTGTTGAATGCCTTGTTAGGCGATGAAAGAGCTATTGTTCACGAGGCTCCAGGGACAACTCGTGATGCTCTTGACGCTGTAGTTTGTTGGGATGATAAGGAATTCTTACTTATCGACACCGCGGGCATTAAACGACGCGGGCGTGTTGGTGGTGGCATAGATTACTACAGCTTACTTCGAGCTCTTCAGGCTATTAACCGCTGTGATGTTGTCTTACTGCTAATCGATGCTAGTGAATTTATTACTGCTCAAGATATGCATATTGCGGGCTATATTATCGAGGTTGGCAAAGGTATAATAGTAGCGGTTAACAAATGGGATTTGGTTCCTCGGATACAGAGAGAGGAATTCAAACGATGCATGGAGCAGAGACTTAAATTTATTTCCTACGCGCCTACTATTTACATTTCTGCCGAGTTGAGGCACAATATAGATGAGGTTTTACCTCAAGCGTGGCAGGTGTGGCAAGAAAGGCAGAAGCGTTTGCCTCAACCAGAAGTTAGCATGGTGGTTAAAGAAGCAATGAGCAGCCATCCCCCGCCTCATGTGGGCTCCAGGCAGTTGCGTGTTATTAAAGCTTATCAAGATGAATCAAGGCTGGCAACTTTTGTTCTCCAGGTTAATGACCCTCAGTTGGTGCATTTTTCCTATCAGCGCTATTTAGAAAACAAGCTCCGCCACAATTTTGGTTTTCGTGGCGCTCCTTTGCAGTTGATTTTCATCAAGGCTAGCCATAAAAGAAATAAAAAGATAAAGGTGGTGGGAACATGATAGCAGCTAAATTCATTGCTGTAGTAGTCATTGCCTATCTTCTCGGCTCCATTCCCTTCGGCTTGATAATAGGCAAAATCACGAGTGGCGTCGATGTCAGAAAGTATGGAAGCGGCAAGACTGGCGCCACTAATGTAATGAGAACCGCAGGAACCAAGTTTGGTGTTTTAACCATAGTCCTCGATGTATGCAAGGCTGCGGGGGCAGTGCTGTTAGCCAAAGTGATTGTGGGCAGCAGTGTTTTGGTTATTGGTGGTTTCCCTCTTCATTGGCAGATAGCTCAAGTTATGGCTGGCTTGGCAGCAGTAGCAGGGCATAACTGGCCCATATTCGCCAAGTTCAAAGGTGGTAGAGGTGTAACCGCTTATTTTGGCACATTGTTTGCGATTTTCCCTCCAGCAGGTATATTGGGCGCCGAAGTTCTAGCCATTTCAGCATTACGCAGCCGACACATGTCCAAGGGCTCCATACTTGGAGCCCTTGCTGCCTGGTGTTTAATGGTGCCTTTAACTATCGCTTATGGCTTTCCCCCTATTTATCTAGCTTATGGTTTGGCAGTTGTAGCGCTGCTTGTCTATCAGCATCGGGATAACATGAAGCGTCTGCAGCAGGGCACGGAACGCCGATTGTGGTGAAAGGGGGAAAGTAAGCTAACCCTAAACCATGGCTAAGGCTACTATCATAGGCAATACCACCTGGGGTAATACCTTAGCTTCTTTATTGAGCGCCAAAGGGCTAATAGTAAAGCTGTGGGCGAGAAACGAGGCAGAGTCTGAAGAATTAAACCAAAGAACGCATAGCTACTCCTCTACTAGCCACATTGAAGAAGCTCTAGATTGGGCTGACTTGGTAATCTGGGCGGTTCCTTCTCAAAAACTGAGACAAAATGTCAACCTAACCCAAAATTATCTAACTAGCTCGATGTTATTGATAAGCGCCGCTAAGGGGTTGGAAAGGGATACGGGTAAGAGAATGTCTCAGGTGATGGCAGAGGAAATTGTTCCTGCCTTGCAACAGCAAATTTGTGTCCTCTCTGGTCCCAATCTAGCTAAGGAAATTGCACAGGGCTTACCTTCTGCTTCAATAATTGCCTCTCAAGATATAGCTATTGCGGAAAAAGCACGGGAGTTGATGGAGTCATCCAAATTCGCCCTGTTTACCACCGATGACATTATTGGGGTAGAGTTAGGTGGAGCCCTGAAAAACATCATAGCTCTGGGTGCAGGAATGCTCGATGGATTAGGTTTAGGTGACAATGCTAAAGCTGCCTTCATTACCTGGGGCTGGGCTGAAGTTGTTTCCTTGGGAGTATCCTTCGGAGCTAATGCTAGCACTTTTTATGGCTTGGCTGGTTTAGGCGACTTAATAGCCACTTGTAGTAGCACTCTCAGTCGCAATCACCATGTTGGTTATGAATTGGCTAAAGGTCGCTCTCTATCCGAGGTATCTGCTTCTATGTCACAAATTGCCGAAGGGGTTTATACTGCCGAGGCAGTTCATCAGTTAGCCCGGGAATTGAGTTTAGAGTTACCCATCGCTAATCTTATTTACGGGATTCTCTTTGAAAATTTGCCCTTGAGCCAAGCACTGATTAGATTTAGGGAATCAAAGGAAAGCCATTATCAACCTTCACTGAAAAAAGCATCCAACCGTCACCCTGAGCCGAAGCTCTGACTCTGAACAAAGTGAAGAGGAAGAGGCTAGCGAAGGGTCTCTAGATTCTTCGGTCGCTTCTCTCCCTCAGAATGACAAGAGGCGAAGGGCTCAGAATGACAGGGAAGTGGATGTCTTAAGCTAATTTAGCCTTGGGCAATATTTGGGCTAGTTCCTCGAAAAGCCGTCGTTGCTTTCCATCTAAATCTTTTGGAGTAAGTACTTGAACTTCAACAAGCAAATCCCCTTTCCCCCTGTCACCAACGTAGGAAATTCCTTTGCCTTTAAGACGAAAAACTTTGCCATTCTGGGTTCCTGGCGGTATCTTCAGGCTCAGCTTTCCGTCTAAAGAGGGTATATCTAGCTCATCACCTAGAGCAGCCTGAGCGAAATTGATGGGCAGTTGGCAGAAAATATTAGCTCCTTCTCTACGGAATAAATCGTGCGGCTTTACTGAGAGGTTAATATAGAAGTCGCCATTCCTTCCTCCATATGAGCCAGCATCCCCTTCACCTTTCAGGCATAGCTGATACCCGTCGTCCACTCCAGCAGGAATATCAACCATCAGCTTGCGTTTTACCTTTATTCTTCCCCTTCCATGGCATTGAGAGCAGGGATTGGTTATTATGGTGCCACTGCCTCCGCAGCGAGGGCAGGTAGTAATGTGGGTGAAACGTCCGAAAATGCTCTGCTGTGCTTTTCTCACCTGACCTGCACCACGGCACTCAGGGCAAGTTTGGGGATTTGTTCCTGGTTGGCTGCCAATCCCATGGCATAAAGGACAGAGCTCGATACGCTGTATTTCAACTTCCTCCTTACATCCAAAGACTGCCTCCTCGAAAGAAAGGATAAAGTGACTTTGCAGATTATTCCCCCTTTGTGAAGCACGCTGAGCAGTCTTGCCAGACTGGGTTTCGCCAAAGCCGCCGAAGAAGGATTCAAAAATATCCCCCAGCCCACCAAAACCAAAATCGGGGAAGCTGCCTTCAGTAACTACTCGCCCATAGCGATCATAGCTGCTCCTCTTTTCAAGGTCGGAAAGGACTTGATATGCCTCGTTTATTTCCTTAAATTTATCCTCTGCGCTTGGATCCCTATTGCGGTCAGGATGATACTGGAAAGCTAGTTTGCGGAACGCCCTCTTAATTTCTTCCTCACTGGCGTTTCGAGACACCCCCAGAACATCATAATAATCTTGTTTTATCGCCATAATCTTCTAAGTATAAAACATAAATCCCTTGCCGGCAACTTTCATAGGGTGCCTTGTTGAAACTCTTTGATAATGTCCTCTGGTGACTTCATACAGATAATGCTTGCCTGGCGCATTGAGATTGGAGTGTGAATTGAGCCATTCTTGGTCTCCACCAGTCCATTCTGCGTAACCTCATCCGCAGCATCGATATGATATGCCCCTCTGCCACCATTCATATCCCCTTGATGAACCGTGTCTACTCGAATGTAACCATGCATTCCTTTCGCTTCAGGTTCGATTCGTTCACCAATCACGGATACAGCAGGTTTCGTCTTGGTAAATCATCTGTTTGTACTCTCCAATTAGTCTGGATATCTGTGCTCTGGAATACCCCGTAACTTTCTGTATATACCGCCGTATCACTCCTTTCGCATCTCTCTTGAGTAGAAGATAGCTAAACCTGACTAGCACTATCTCTGTCCATTTGTACTTCTCTTCAGCACACAAGCCCTTGAACTCTAGCGCCTCACTCCCTCCCAGAAATTGCTCAACTTGTTCTATTGTTTGTAATTGTTCATCGTTCATAATCAGTCGCATGTCCCAATCATAAACGAGTTACCTTAACTTATCAGGCTCATCTTGTATTAGAAATCGATACCCTCTCCAGTCTCATCTTGACATGGAAGAGACTTAAACTTGACGAGCTGTTCCTAGCTATGATAAAATTAAGTTTGTTTGTGAATAAAAGAGGCTATATTTATATAGAAGGGAGGCCATAATGCAAGACAAGGTGAAAGAGATGATAGGCAAACTGAAGTTGTGCGCTATGGAGAATGTGGGTCAGGGTAGGGTAGAACTGGTTGATATCAATGATGGTGTGGTCAGGATAAAATTAATCGGTAACTGTGGCGCTTGCGGCTGCCCGTGCCAGGTGGCTCAGTTCGCCACGAAGATGTACATTGAAAAAAAGTTGAAGCGAGAAATCCCTGAAGTTAAGCGAGTAGACGCTACCTTTTTGACGGTTGAGAGCTAGTTGCACAAACCCATCTGCCAAAGCTAAGGTAGCACGGCTGCCAGCTTTAGGAAATCCCTTTACGCAACAGGCTGTTGAATGGGGAATTTGGTGGTTAACCATATTTACCGGAGATTGTTTAGCAATGAGCAGTTTTAGCACTCCTTCCTCTGGGAAGGCTAAGTTTTTGTTTTTGAGCTCAGTTTAAAGCCTTTCCTCCACATCTTTGGTTGTTTCCATAGCTATCTCCCCCCCCCTTCTCTTTTTAGGCATAGTTCTCCTCTATTTAGCTACCCAAGGCATAGGCTCTAACCTCACCCCTAAAGCTAACTTCGACTATTAGTTTCATCAGTCTCTTCAGGTTAATTGCTATAAAGGTAAAGTAACTGTGAATAGCATGCCTTATAAATTCTAGATAACAACGCTAATTGCAACATTATTGCATTTAGTCACTCTATTCTAATCGAAAAATGAGCCTGAGTAAAGAGATTTCAGGCAACAG
>CAZPDE010000062.1:0-7740 GCA_964585315.1 uncultured Dehalococcoidales bacterium
ACAATCGCTAAGCAAATGAGCGATAACCAATTTGCAGAAAGGATGGTGAAAGCTCATTCCAATCTCTTTCAACAAATCTCAAGATTTGTTAACATGGTTGCCTGAAATCCCTTTTACTCAGGCTCATTTTTCAATTAGAATAGACTGAGTCTTGACACAAAAGCTACAAAAATTTGACAAAATGCAATAAATGTGTTATATTAAAAATGTCCTGAGGAGCCAAGCAGGAGATTTCCTCAGAGGAACTGCGAAGCGGAAGCTGAAAGGGGTGGGGGACAGAGAACCGCACACAAGGTAGGCGGAAGTGGAGCAGGGAAACTGAGGAGAGAGGAAAGGTGAGGAGGGAGGAAAGGTGAGGTTCCTCAGGATTTTTCTTTTCCGTCTTTGTCGAATCAAGAGACTCTATTTGATTTCACCCATAGAATAGTGGGATTATATAGCAGGAAGAGTTTTTAAGGTTAGGCATAGCTGAGGATAGGAATACCGATGGTTCAAATGTGATAACTCCTGTAATTGCGGAAGTTGACCAGATTGAGCTTAGCTCGGTTAAATTTGAGGATGTATTATGGCAGTAGCAGAGATAAGCATTATCCCAATGGGGACGAAGACTCCCTCAGTGAGCAAGCATGTGGCTCGGGCGGTCAAACTTTTGAAGCAGGAGAAAGATATAAAGTATGAGATAACCTCAATGGGGACGATTATAGAAGCTGACTTAAACAGGATTCTAATAGTAGTGAGGAAGATGCATGAAGAGGCTTTTGGCGAGGGAGTTGCTAGAGTGATAACCATAATTAAAATTGATGAGCGGCGGGATAAAGTCTTGAGCATGAGTGGTAAGGTGGGCTCGCTGGGGAAAGAATTAGAGCATTAGCTTAACAAGCGAGAGATTGCTTCGCTTCGCTCGCAATAACGGAAAAAGGGTCATAATGACGAAAGAAGGTAGGCTGAGCCGAGTTTAAGGTGACACCTTAATTGGCATCCCTATTTTAGGTATAATAACCTGCCCCTGAGCACTGATTTTGGTTTGAAAAAGCTCAGGATGTTCCGTATGTATAGGAATGACTATCCTAGGATTGATTGTTCTGTAACAGCCTTGCCCTTCTCGCTGATGTTTGTCCCCTCGCATAGAAGCACAATGGGCTGGAGCTTCGCTGCTTCAGTGGCGAATTGCCCAGTTTTGTAACCTGTTTTGCCATGCAACCTTAAGTCCCCCATATAGACTACCCATCCCTCACTTGTCTCTATAGCGAAAGCTGTTGCACCATAGATAGAATGGTCAACAGGGAAAGACCTTAACTCGAGATTGCCTACTTTGTCAGCAATCTCAGGTTGCTTGTAACTTATTTGTCTGGCTCCCGTTGGCTTATGCCAAAAACTCTGTGCTTGCGAAGACAGTGGCGCAGGCTCGGTGAAGTAGAATTGCCTTTGAATTGAAGCATATTTTCTCCAATCGCTTGGAGTGATTAAGCGTCCTTGCTCCTCACGAGGCAGGACATAGCATACTTCTTTCTCAAAATCCCCTCTACCTCAAGCAAAATTTTATTTCCGCCTATTACCCCAACACCACCATAAGTAGTAATGCTAACACTCATATTATGTTACCATCTCAGTTTAATACATGTGGGAGATACAAAACCTCTGCTAATATACAGAATAAAGGGTTAACCTTATTACGGGAGTTAAATTTTTCATAGAACTCATCTCAAAATTCTCCAAATGATAATGAAAATAGGCAAGGAGATGGAATCAAGAAAAGCTTGAAGCAAGCCCTTCATATCTTATGGCAAGCCTCTTCCAAATCCCCAGCTTCACCGCAAACAGTAATATCAACACACATGGCAGATGCCTAGTCCCTGCTCGGATTGATAATTAAATTTGTGCATTTCACTGTGGCCAGCCAGGAGTGTCATCCACAGTACAATCAATTGGCAACTTATCGTGGATGAGGCTGAGAAATACGGGATAGCGAAGCTTTCTATCCAGGGTAAACTCTCCATACCTTACCTGGCAAACCAATTTTGGTTCACACCAATAGACGAATTTCTGAATCGTAGGTGGCTCAGCAAAGGGACAGATGGTTATCTGAAGAGGCTGAAGCAGCGAGAAAATCGTTCTTAGGTCGCTCTCGGAAAAGCCTGTGCCCACTAGCCCCACATAGAGGAGATGTTGCTGGTCATATATCCCTAGCTATTTTGCTGTATTATAATTTTAGCGCACTTTGGCAAGGCGAGAAGCTTTTAGATTTGGAGGAAATAGGGAAAAGAAAAGGAAAGGAAAGGGCACGAAGTGTGATTTTGGCAAACTGGGCATGCTAAAATTGGCTATATGCCAGCGAATTTACCACCACAGTATTTTGAAGCTGAGAAGAGGTATAGGCTAGCCAAGGACCCAGTGGGAAAAATTGAGGCTCTGGAAGCCATGCTTGCCATTATGCCCAGGCATAAAGGCACCGATAAGCTCCACGCTGGGCTAAGGCGGAAAATTGCTAGGTTCTCACAAGAAGCAGAAAAGAAGTACGCCACAGCTAGAAGAGCAGGCTCCTATATTAGGAGGGAGGGCGCTGGGCAGGTAGTGCTGGTAGGACGAGCTAATGTGGGAAAGTCACAGTTGCTAGCGGCAGTAACCGAGGCAACTCCTGAAATAGGAGCATATCCCTTCACCACGCAAGCCCTCGCCCCAGGGATGATGAAGTTCGAGAATATCCAAATCCAACTGGTTGATACACCACCTATAGGATATAGAAATGTGCGAATATTGCTAAGCAATATCCTCAGAAATGCTGATATTATTGCTATGGTAATAGATCTAAGCCTGGAGTCAATAAGCCAGGTAGAGAGCACTCTTCAAGGATTGGCAGAGGCAAGGATAGAGCTTTTGATGGATAGCTTTCAAGAGGCAACTCCAGGAAGCTATCTCAGGAAGATGTTAATCGTGGGGAATAAGAACGATTTAGAAGGCTCAAGCAATAACTGGAGAAAACTAAATTCACAGTATGGGAGGCTATTTCCTATGGTCTCTATCTCAGCTAGAGAAAAGAGTGACTTAGAAGAATTGAAGGGAGTAGTTTATGAAGCTCTGGAGATTATCCGAGTTTATACCAAAAGCCCCGGAAGCAGAACTGAGTTAACGGAGCCTGTGATTTTGAAGAAAGGCAGCACTGCCGAAGATGCCGCAGAGTCCATCCACAAGGATTTTAAGAGCAAACTGAAGTATGCTATTGTTTGGGGCTCAGGGAAGTACGATGGGCAGCGAGTCAGCAGGGAACATATACTTCAAGATGGCGATGTAGTTGAGTTCCATGTATAAAATTTACCGGATTGGCTGCCTTACTTCCCCTTGCGAACTGCGTCTGTATGCCGATTGGAGCAAGACATGAAAAACCATTCTCAAAGGTAACTTCGTTTATCAAATAGTTCCCTGCAAGTGGGCTCAGGGGGCTACAAGTTATTTCAGGGCTCTTTCGTTCCACCAAAAACAGAGAGAGCCCTTTGCAATCGCCAGCACTCGGCGCTGTCCTAGTTACACCCAAGAGGTAATCTGCTATATGAGCATGATAGACAAATTGAAATCGCTCGGACATCCTGTAGGCGCCAGTGGAGGGCGCGAAGGCTACGAAATATATAAGCAAATTCAAGGAAAAGCTCAGGGTCCCTCTCGCCAGATAAAGAATGTTCGCCTGGGGGTAAGCCATAACCAAGGAGGGCATCCAGGAAAATTTATTGGTTCTTCGTCAATAAGCGTGAAACCCTCACTGGGAGCTATCAGCTTTCAGTAAGTGGTTTGAGGAGACAGCATCGACATAGAACCACCAGAGGACATTTCTAATGAGTTAAAGTAGGGGACATTTCTAAAGAGTCTTGACAATTCGGAATCTTGTTATGGCATAAAGGTCATGTTATAGTTAGCATGGTGGAGATTGGAGTGAATCCAGATTTTTCGGATTGCTTAATTAGCGGGAAGGGAAAAAAGATAGGTTGGCTTTGTACCTATACGCCGGAGGAAATCATCTACGCTGCTGGCTTTCAACCAGTGCGCCTCAGTGGCAAGGGAAACCCTATAAAAAGCGCCGATGCTTGCCTACACAACAACCTCTGCCCTTTTGTGCGGAGTGTGCTGGACGATGCTCTTGATGGTAGTTTAGGACATTTTGATGGCATTATCTTTGTCAATTCCTGCGATGCTATGCGTCGATTATATGACGCTTGGCAACTCTTTGTAAGAACAGACTTTCTTTATCTCTTGGACTCGCCAAAGGCAATAAATTGCTATTCTATCGCTTATTATGCCGACCAACTGCGGGAGCTTGCCCAGAAGCTGGAGCAACACTACGGTGTCACAATTACCAGTGAGGCATTATGGGAGAGCATCAAGATTTTTAACCAAACACGCACCTTAATCCAGGATTTATCTTTACGATGCAAATCTGACTCGCCATTATCCTCTGAAGATATGTTTACTATTATGCAGATGGCCACGAGATGCGATCGAAAAAAGTTTAACCAGAGGCTGAGCAGCTACCTTGAGCAGCTACCCCAAGAAATGCCTGGCAGTAAGAACACTAGGCCAAGAGTGCTCCTTGCAGGTTGTATTATCGACCAGATAGACTACATCCGCCTCATCGAAGATGCTGGCGCTCAGCTAGTAGTTAATGAGCTCTGCACAGGCATTCGGCATTTCGATAACTTGGTTATGCAGGATGGCGATCCCTTTCTTGCTCTGTCTTCCAGATATCTAAACCGAGCGCCGTGTGCTCGAATGGTGGATTTGGAGCGGAGGCTAAGTTATTTGGCGCAATTAGTTGAGGATTATAGAATAGATGGGGTTATCTATCATATACTTAAGTTCTGCGACCACTACATGTGGGACCTGGTTCGTACTACCGCGGAATTTGAGAAAATTGGTCTTCCTGTCCTTATTGTGGAAAGTGAATATACAAAAGGGAGCTTCGAGCAGTTAAAGACAAGGTTTCAAGCCTTCGTTGAATTGCTGCAAAACTAATAGTTCAGGGAGTTAAGCGATGCTAAGGACGACTTATAAGCAGATAGCATCTCGAACAGAGGGTAAGTTGCAAAAAGCACCAGATGCACGGAATGAGCTTTTTCTGGAGATGGCTCGATACGGTCTCCGATGCTTTGAGGGAGAGGAATCGGTTTGCTGGCTCGGCTTTAACTTTCCTATCGAGATACCACTGGCTTTTGGCTATGTCCCCTTTTACCCTGAGATTGCTCCAGCCCAGTTAGCCGGAGCCGATTTAAGCTCAACAATGGTTGAGATCACGGAAAGGAAGTTTTCTAATCTCTTTTGCTGTTCTTTCCATCGCTGCTCTTGGGGGGCAGCATCCGAGGGCATCTGGCCCAAGCCAGCAGCCATCGCAGGCATTTCCAATGTCTGTGACGGACAGGTTAAATTGTTTCAACTTTTGGGTCGGCTCAATGGGATTAAGCCAATTCTTGTGGAGCTGCCCAATGAGCCCACCGAGGCTGCTACTAACTATGTAGAGCTTCAATTGAGACAGATGATAGCCGAGTTTGAGGAGCTGAAGGGAGAAAAACTCGATAAAGAGAAGCTCAGAGAGGTGATTCAAACTTCTAATCGGGCTCGACGGGGATTAATGAAGATAAACGAACTTCGCAAGCAAGTTCCTTGCCCTTTCCATGGCGCTCGAGCCCTCAATTCTCTCTACATCGCAGTAACTCTGATGTGGGCTACACCGAGGATTCCTCAACTTTTTGAGCAGGCGGCACAAGAGATCGAAGAGGGAAGCCAGAGAGGCGCTGAAGGAGAGGAGCGTTTCAGATTGCTTTTATTGGCTTCCTACCCTACTTATAAAACGCTATTCTTTGACTGCCTGGAGAAAGAGATGGGTGCCTTTGTTGTTATGGATGAAATGGCCAATGTTTATTGGGATGAACTTGATGAAGAAAATCCGATTCGGAGCTTAGCCTATAAAACTCTGCAGCAGCCGGTATGTGGCACAGTTGAAAAGAGGGCTTATTGGACATGTAAGCTGGCTCAAGACTATAAGGTGGATGGTGTTATTCATGTGTCGCATTGGGGGTGCCGGCAAACGACTGGTGGGGTAGGTGTTTTGAGGGAGAGGTTGGCTGAGATAGGAATACCATTCCTGAATGTAGATTTAGACCTCGTCGACCCTCGCGCTTACTCACCGGGGCAGCTTAAGACACGCCTTCAGAGCTTTATCGAGATGCTAGGCGATAGGCAGGCGAGTAGGGTATGAAGGTAGCAGGCATCGATATCGGCTCTCTAACAGCGGAAACCGTCATTCTCAATGATGAGAGGAAGGTCTTGTCCTACAGTATTGTCTTTACTGGAGCCAGCAGCAAAAGAGCATATGAGACTTCGTTTCAGCAAGCATTATGCACGAGCGGTCTGGAAAGTAATAGCATCGCTTATATTGTCTCTACCGGCTATGGTCGGGAAATAGTTCCCTTTGCCAACGACCAGGTAACGGAGATTACTTGCCATGCTCGGGGAGCCCATTTCCTTCATCCCCAAACCAGGAGCATAATCGATGTCGGCGGGCAGGACAGCAAGACAATTAAGGTTAATGAGCAAGGCAAGGTTATGAACTTTGCTATGAATGATAAATGTGCTGCTGGCTGCGGGCGCTTTCTTGAGGTGATGGCTCATGCTTTAGAGATAGACCTTGAGGATATGGGCAAGCTGTCCCTATCTTCGCAGCAGTTTGTGCCTATTAGCAGCATGTGCACTGTTTTCGCCGAATCGGAGGTGATTTCTCTCATTGCCCATGGTTACCCTGTTGAAGATATTATCAACGGATTACACTGGGCTATCTCCGATAGAATAATTGGCTTATTGGAGAGGGTGGGAGTAGCAGAGGATGTTATGATGAGCGGTGGCGTAGCCAAGAATATCGGCGTGGTTAAGGCAATCGAGAAAAAGCTTGGTGTTAAGCTTTATATTTCAGAGGAGCCACAGATCGTGGGAGCATTGGGTGCAGCCCTCATTGCCCTTGAGAGGGGACTGCTAAAGGGCTCTAAAAATTAAGTATTCTATAATGATATAGTCAAGCTGAGATGAAACTAAGTTACGAGCAGGTGAAACACATAGCTCGGTTGGCTCGTTTGGGCTTGAGCGAAGTCGAGATAGAGAGGTTTAGCCTCCAGCTATCTAATATTTTGGAAAACTTCGAGATACTTAAGGAAGTGGATACAGCAGATGTGCCATCGGCAACTCAAACCGTCCCACTGCAGAATGTTTTCCGGGAAGATAAGGTAGCTAAGTCATATCCCCAAGCTGAGGTTTTAGCCAATGCACCTGATGAAGAGGAAAATTGCTTTAAGGTGCAGGCAATACTGGAGTAATCGCATTTCCAGATGATTAACATTTCTATTGCCATCATAGTTGGCTATCTCCTTGGCTCCATTCCCTCAGCTTATCTTGCCGCTCGCCTCAGAAAGAGGATAGATATTCGTGAGGTAGGGAGCAAAAACATGGGGGCTATGAATGTCTATTATGAAGTGGGGCGAATAGAGGCGATTCTAGTTCTCTTGACCGATGTAGACAAGGGCATAGCGGCAATTCTTTTAGTACGGTGGTTACTAGATATGCCTTTACTTTCACCATTTGGTTTTATTACCGGTATTACTGCGCTAGCGGCTGTAATAGGCCATACCTTTCCCGTTTTCCTTAAATTTCGTGGCGGCAAAGGAGGAGCTACCACCTTTGGTATTCTCCTCTTCCTAATGCCCAAAGCAA
>CAZPDE010000063.1:0-7700 GCA_964585315.1 uncultured Dehalococcoidales bacterium
ATCCTCAGATTATCATTCAAAACGAGAGCAAGCTGGCTGTGGCTTGATACTTTTTGTATTCGTTAGCCTGTCGTCGCAACCGCCTGTTCACAGGGTTCCACCAGATTTCATGGGAGCCGGGGCATTAATGAAGGCGGAGTGTCACTAATCATATGAACGAGCACAATACCCGGTTTATTGTTATATGCGACGACATAAATACCTGCGCATAGAATATGAGAAAATTCTAATATCTAATGAATCAAAGATAAAAACTCAGAGCGGGTAACCGCTTTACTGCGGAAACTTCCCCTTACAGCCGAGGTTATCATGATTGCCCCTGGCTTTTTAATTCCTCGCATAACCATGCATAGGTGCTCTGCCTGAATAACCACGCCTACACCATCAGGATGAAGAGCTTCAAAGATGGTGTCGGCAATTTGCTTGGTCATCCTCTCTTGAAGCTGGGGCCTCTTGGCGAATATCTCTACCACTCTGGCTAGCTTGCTTACTCCTACTACCTTGCCACCAACAGCAGGAATATAACCTACATGGGCTACCCCATAAAAGGGGAGGAGGTGGTGCTCACACATAGAATAGAAGGGGATGTCTTTCAGAATTACCATTTCATAGTGTTCCTCTTCAAAGCCTACCGATAGCTCAGCCTTGGGGTCGGTATCCAAGCCAGAAAAGAGTTCGGCATACATTTCAGCCACTCGCTGTGGAGTGTCCTTCATACCTTCTTGGGAAAAACCTCGGCCAATGGCTTCGATTAAGCAGGCTGTCGCAAGCTTAATTTTTTCTTGGTCAATCATGGCTAAAATCCCCTCTCAGAGGCCATTTGCTATCGCTCAGGGTGACAGTCCAATACACTCTAAATCCCGCGCTTTACAAATCGCACACTATCCTTATCTGAGGTGGCATAAAAGTCAAAGCCGAGGTAGAGAAGCGGCTTTATCTTATTTAAGTCAAGTGTTTGTTCCTCGGTGAAAACCTCTTTAAGGAAGTGCACAGCAACAATTTCGCCCACAACCCAAACATGCTCTCCATAGGCTTTGTTATCTACGAGCTTACATTCATAAGCAGCATAGGCATCCTTCAATATAGGCACTCCTGTTTTTAAAGGCTTCTCTTTCTCGATATTAAACCTTTCAAATTTATCTATCTCCTGCCCCGAAGCGCCACCAACTTGGGCAGCAAGGGAGGCTTTTTCAAATGGTACGAAGTTAATGCCAAACTCCTTGCTTTCAGTGATAAGCTGATAAGTGAACCTCTTAGGTGAAATAGAGACGCCGTAAAGAGGTGGATTAGCGGAAATTGAGCTATGCCAGGCAGCAGTCATAGCATTATCTTTGCCTCCAGCGCTGGCAGTAACTATAACCGCTACCTTAGGATAATGCTGGCTAAATCCCCCGATGTTTTCAATGACTACCCTTTGCATATTCAAACCTCCTTAGCGAAATATCATTCGCTCCATTGAAATGTCATTCTGAGCGTAGCGAAGAATCTATGAAATTCTGAGTCCCTTCCCCTTCATGGATAGATTCGCTTCGCTCACTACATGGTTTACCCTGGTGAGCCGAAGCTCTGAAGGAACTGAAGAGGAGATTCTTCGGTCGCTGTGCTCTCTCAGAATGACACAAAGCGAAGGGTTCAGGGTCAGGGTGACGAGGGAGAATGGTGAATCCCAAGGCTTTTTCAATTGCAGCTAGCTCGGCAGGAAATTCTGGTAGAGGTGGAGCATACTTAACTGGCACATTGGGGTCCTTTAGCCCTGTTCCCGTGATGATGCAAACTACTCTCCTGCCAGAAAAGTCTTCTTTTTCTGCCAGCTTGATAAGTCCAGCTACGGAGGCAGCCGAAGCTGGCTCGCCAAAGATGCCCTCCTTAGTTGCTGCCAATCTGTAGGCGTTCATAATTTCATCATCGGTGACGCAATCGATAATGCCACCTGACTCGTCTCGGGCGGCCATTGCCTTCTGCCAGCTAGCAGGATTGCCAATGCGAATGGCTGTGGCAATGGTCTTGGGTCGCTTAACAATTTTGCCTCGCACTATAGGTGCGGCGCCGGCTGCCTGGAAGCCCATCATTTTAGGAGTATGGCTTGCCTTGCCAATTCGATGATACTCCACGAATCCTTTCCAATAAGCAGTGATATTGCCAGCATTGCCTACGGGTATAAACAGATAATCAGGGGCATCACCGAGAGCATCTACGATTTCAAAAGCTGCAGTTTTTTGCCCTTCGATGCGATTGGGATTTATGGAGTTAACCAGGGTGGTGGGATATTTTTGGGTTAGGGTGCGGACTATCTGGAGCGCCTGGTCGAAATTGCCTCGGATGCCTATAATCTGAGCGTCATAAACTATGGCTTGCGCCAGTTTCCCCATGGCTATTTTCCCTTTGGGAATGATGACAATGGTTTTGAGCCCAAATCTGGCTCCGTAAGCTGCTGCTGAGGCGCTGGTATTGCCGGTGGAGGCGCAGATGATACTGGAACTGCCTCCTTCAACAGCTTTAGCCACTGCCACTACCATACCCCGGTCTTTAAACGAGCCAGTGGGGTTACAACCCTCGAGTTTGAAGTAAAGTTCACCACAACCAAGCTCCTTCTCTAGAGCTCTTGACCTCACCAAAGGCGTGTCTCCTTCGCCAAGCGTAATCATAGGCGTAGCCGGGGTAACGGGGAGAAGCTCTCGATATCTAGCTAGAACGCCCTGCTTCATCCTTCGACCCTGATGAAATTTGAGACTTCGTTTACTGCTGCCAACTGCTTTATTTCCCACACAGCTTTTTGTGCTGCCTTTTCCTCGGCGGGATGAGTCATGATAACAAGCACGGCGGTTTGAGCTGCCAGGTCACTCTCCTTTTGAATAACCGAGGAGATGCTAATAGAGTTATCACCCAGAACTCTGCTAATTTGAGTTAAAACGCTGGGGCGGTCAGCCACATTCATCCTAAAATAATAGCGTGTCTTTATATCTTCCATTGGCTTAATTGGTAGTTCCTGGTTTAGCTGTAGCTCAGGGACACGGCTTGCCCCATGGCAAATATCTCTGGCTATAACCACGGCATCAGCTATAATGGCGCTAGCGGCTTGCGAAGCTCCGGCGCCTTGCCCGTAGAAGACCAGGTCACCAGCTAAGTCTCCCACCACTTGAATGGCATTATAAACACCATTTACCTTAGCTAACTGAGAATCCTCGGGAATGAAAGCGGGGTGAACACGTGCCTCGATTGTTTCATTATCCCGCTTGGCAATAGCCAGAAGCTTGATAGCATAACCGAGTTCCTTGGCATAGTGAAAATCGCTAGCTTGAAGGTGAGAAATCCCCTCGCAATATATATCCTGAGGGTCAACACGAGTGTGGAAAGCCAAGCTGGACAAAATAGCTAATTTGTAAGCAGCGTCTGTCCCTTCGATGTCATTAGCGGGATTGGCTTCAGCGTAACCTAATTTCTGAGCTTGCTTTAAGGCTGTAGAGAAATCCCATCCTTCTTGTGACATTTGGGTCATAATATAGTTGGTAGTGCCATTAAGGATAGCATGGATGGTGGAGATGTCGTTAGCCGCCAAATCCTGCTGGAAGGGGGATATAAGTGGTGTCCCGCTGCCTACGCTTGCCTCGTAGCGAAGTTGAATGCCATGTTTTTTAGCCAAAGATATTAGCTCATACCCATGCTTGGCGATTACTTCCTTGTTGGCAGTAACCACATTCTTTCCCTTGTTTATAGCTTGCTTTATATATTCTAAGGCAGGGTGCTCTCCCCCGATAAGCTCAATCACTATATCTACTTCGGGGTCGGTGATGATTTCCTCAATCCTATCTGCCATTGCGAGGGAAGCGAAGCAATCTAGCCGTGCTTTATTTACATCTCGCTCCAGCACTTTTTTCAAAACAAGCGGAGCTCCTATTCGTTCAGCTAATTTATCCTGTTTGTCAATCAGAGTTTTAGCTACAGCGCTGCCGATAGTGCCTAATCCTAGCAAACCAACGCCAATATCCTTTCTGTTCATGGCATCATCTTCCTTTCGAAACTCTCTCTATAGCCAAACCCTTTTTTTCTTCATCAAGGTAATTGTTAATAGTGCTGTTTTCCTTTTGTACCTGGAACCACTCAGTAAAGTCTTTGCGTGCTAGCTCTTCTCTAACCTCATCGCTAAGTTCATGTTCGCCCTTTTCCAGAACTTCGACCACCCAATAACCACCAGTAGTCGGAACTGATTTATCTTGAACTGGCTCGCTTATTTTATTGGGCTCAAGACTGAAAGCAACTTTATCAAAAGCCTCGCTCATAGCTCCTTGTTTTAGCCAGCCTAGTTCGCCACCTTTGTCTTTGCTTTCGTGCTGAGAATGCTCTCCAGCTAACTCAGCGAAATTTTCGTCGGTTAGCTCAATCTTAACTGCATCAGCTTCTTGCTTGCTACCTAGCAGTATTGCTCCGGCTTTTATTCCCTTCTCCTCATCTGTATCGGTAACCTCTATAAGCCAGTAGCCAACATTTTTGCTTGCTGACTCATCATAAATCTTGGCGAGCCCCCCGCTAAAAACGGCGTCCCCGATTAGGGGATTAGGCATCAGTTCTCGAGGCAGCCAACCCAAATCACCCTCGGTCTGAGGATTGCAAGAAAAGTCATCGATTAAAGCAGCAAGTTCCTCATCGCTCTTAATCCTAGTTATCACTTCATCAGCTATTTCTCCGCTTTCCACGAGCATCACCTGGATATGTGACTGCTCCATTGTATCAGGTAACTGAGAGCCAAAATAGTTCTCCATGAGTTTTCCCTTTAATATTGCGCCAGCTACTATATCTTGGTACACTTTCCCATCAGGCAGCTTGCTTTCTTCCATCTTCTCATCTATCTCTTGAGCCGCGACGCTTATTCCCAAACTTTCAGCCCCTTGCCGAATCAATTCGTCTTGCACAATTTGATCGGCAACAAAGTCAGCCATATAATAAAGCTGAGATGGCTGTGCGCCCTTAGTATAAGCATCAAGCATCTTTACATAGTAACCCATGGTAAATGAAGTGTCATTCACCTCGATCACAACCTCACGAAAAGGTTTAATTTCACTATCATAATATCCATAGCCTACAGAACCCAGGATGCCAGCCACGAAGATAGCAGCAGCGATTATTATAATTCGGCGTATTTTGGTCTGGCGCTGCCATTTGGAGAGTTGGCGCTTGGTAGGGACTTGCTTGGGTTTAATTTTCCTTTGCTTCTTCGCCAAGAGTTATAAATCCTGCCTGTTATTTAGTAATTATTGCTTCAACAACCCTGCTATGATAGCATATTGCAAAGGGTTAAGCGACGGGGTGTAGCGCAGCCTGGTAGCGCACCTGAATGGGGTTCAGGTGGTCGGAGGTTCAAATCCTCTCACCCCGACTTTTTTATATGGAGTATCTTGTAGTTGAAGAGAAAGTTAATCTGCATTGGCTCGCTACTGGCTGCTAGTATTATCCTTGGCTATCTCTTTTTTGTGGGCTGGCTTTTAAGTTTTCTGCTAACCAAATACACGGCCGGCAAAGCAAGTGGCAAACCTGGAAGGGTAAAATCGCTCGCCATTCCTTTTGGGAAATACAGTATTCACCTACATCATTGGCTCATCTCTTCAGTGATAATAATTCTTAGCCTGATAATAAACGCCAGCTTTCTGGCTTCAGCAATATTCTATGGAGTTTTAAGCGGCTCAGTTTTTCAGGGTATTTACAGTTATAGCGATTGGCATAAAATTCTAATTGCCAGAAGGCATCAAAATATAGAGGATACATCAGTGTACAATACTGAGCAATAGTAAAGAGCTTGCCAGCCTTTTCTCTAACTCCAACCCTTCGGAAAGAGTCAGGTCTAAACCTTTGATTATAGCTTGTTTGGCTTCTTTAATTGCCATCTGGTTGTAAGATAAAATCTTCCTGGCTATTTCCTTGGCGGTAGGTAAAAGTTCATTTCTTGGCACCACACGGTTGACCAATCCAGCTCTATAAGCTTCTTCGGCATCGAGCCAACGACCAGTGAGCAGCATTTCTAAAGCTTTGCTTCGCCCTACTGTGCGAGGGAGAGTTTGGGTTGCCCCAGCGGCGGGAATAATCCCCAATCCAACCTCAGGCGTGCCAAATTGGGCATCCTGGGAAGCTATCCTCAGGTCGCAGCATAGCGCCATTTCAATTCCATCACCTAGAACATATCCGTGAAGAGCAGCGATTATAGGCTGAGGAAGAGATAAAAAGAGTCCCCACACATCACGTTCCCACCTCACTTGCCGAGCAATTGTGGGAGAAGGCGCGGTAAGAAATTCACTTAAATCGGCTCCGGCACAAAATGCCTTATCCCCTGCCCCCTTCAAAATAATAACTCTAACCTCGGGATCATCCTTTATAGCGCCCAAAATTTGATATAGCTCATCACGCATCTGAATATTGTAGACATTCAAAACCTTGGGGCGATTGAGGGTAATGTAGGCTATGTTACCTTCCTTTTCAAAAATCAGAGTTTGAAAAGCATTCATGTTTCTTCTCTTACTCTCACCTTGCGCTCACAATGACATTCTTATTATGGGAGATTACTTTCCTTTGAACCGAGGTGCCCTTCGCTCCTGAAAAGCTTTAATGCCCTCAGGGCGATCCTCTGTTGTTTGCAGCAAGAAGTAAAGGTCAGCTTCCAGGCGCAGTCCTTGCTCCAAGGTTAAATCTAACCCCTTGTGTATTGCCTCTTTAGCGTATCTTAGCGATATGGGAGCCTTCAAGCTAATCTCCCTGGCCATTTCTGCTACTGCAGGCATAAGCTCCTTTGATGGAATTACCTTGTTAACCAATCCAATTTCGTAAGCTTGCGCAGCATCTATGGTTTCTCCCATAAGAATCATTTCCATGGCTTTGCCTCGACCTATAAGGCGAGGCAAAAGTTGAGTGCCACCATCCCAGGGGATAAAGCCTGAAGTAATTTGAGGTAACCCGAAGTGTGCTGTGTCGGCAGCAATTCTGAGGTCGCAAGCCAAAGCTAACTCTAAACCTTGCCCTAAGGCATCGCCGTTAATTGCAGCGATAACAGGTTGACTGACATTGAATATCGATTTAGCAACCGACGGTAGACTTGATTGCTGCTTCCCCTCAGTTACGGAGGGAAGCAAGGTGGAGTCGGCGCCAGCACAGAAATACCTTTCCCCAGCGCCAGCGATGGTAACTGCCCTCACTGTCTCATCCTGGTTGATGCTAGCACAAATATCAGCTAATTCTTGGGCTAATCGAGCGTTTATAGTGTTACCATCTGCGGGGCGTTTCAGAATTATATTGCCCACAAATTCCGTCTTTTGGTAAACGAGGGTTTTGTAAATCATAAGCCTTGCCTATTATGCCACGGCTATGGCAAAAAGAAACTCCCCGAATTGGCTAAAGTTCTATTTCCTTTAGGTCGGGCGCTATTATAAGCTTGGGTTCAGTTACCGATTGAATGTCCTCTGGAGTAAGCCCAGGATAGACTTCTTTAAGGACAGGACCTTCAGGAGTAATCTCAATCACGGCAAGGTCGGTAAATACCATGTTCACCTTTTCTTTAACAGTGGCGGGAAAACTTAATTCGTTCACGAATTTGAGGCTGCCATCTGGGGCGGTGTGCTCCATAGTGAGGAAGAGCTTTCTTGCCCCAGCGCATAAGTCCATAGAACCACCTATATTCCCGATATCCATACCTCTTGCCGCTGGATTTGCCCAGCCAGCGT
>CAZPDE010000064.1:0-7449 GCA_964585315.1 uncultured Dehalococcoidales bacterium
AGTAAATAGTAAATGGTTTGCTACTCACCATTTACTATTGAGAAGGCGGTGGAGAGGTATAGAAGGGTATTGGCAAGCTTGAGTTAGCAGGTTTGCAGAGAAGGAAACTTGGGCTCTCATCCGTTATAATATAGGTGAGGTGGCAAAATGCTTATGAACTATACACCAAAATAAGTCCCGGCTATATGGGGCAGCTAGTTGAGTGGCCTGAGGTAATTACAGAGGGTAAAATTGTGGAGGAATGTAGAGAAATGCTCAGGGATGCTTTACATGAAATGGTGTTAGCCTATCGGCAACAGGGCAAGGAAATCCCTCTCGGCGGCGCACTCCTGGAGCAATTGACGGTAGAGACATAAAAGGAGGCTCGGTAAAATGGCACATTCTATAAAGCAAATAGTCTCCAAGCTAAGTGAAGATGAGTTGCAGGAAATCTTGAGGAGAGAGTACCTAAGGAGGCTTACCAGATATAAGTTGGCGGATGAGTCTTTTCGAGAGAAGTATGGCATGACCTTTGAGGAATTTGAGCGAGAAAACATCGTGGTTAAGAAAGGCTTTTCATGGGAAGTGGAGTCTGATGCCCAAGAATGGGAATTGGCTATTGATGGTATAAAAACCTGCCATGAAAAGCTAGAGGACCTTCAGATTGGACATTAACTCTATCCTAGCCGAAGCCCAGATAATCGCCTCTGAATTTGGGTTAAGGCTAAGGATTATCGATGTTACTGACAATGCCCTCAGTTTAAGGCTACATTTTGACGCTGACCTCTTTGTCCAAATCTATGTTAATCAGCTTAAAAACAAACTGAATCTGAGTTTGGTGTTTAAGGATAAAAGGCTACTTGGGGCTGACGCTGAAGGGGAGAGATACCACATACACCCGGCCGCTAATCCTGAAACTCATATTTTTACGGAAGAGAAAGAAGACATAAGGAGCTTCATGTTGAAGGCATTGAAAGCTCTCGGTGAAAAGGGCTTGCTATGAGAGATACAGGAAGATTTTGGATAGCTGCGTAGGTGGCAATGGGTGAAGAGTGAATTGTAAATAGTAAATAGTGAACGGGGGAGCTTGTGACTATAGGAGATGAAAGGCCTCACAAAAGGCTGGAGGTATGGCAAAGGTCTATGGTATTAGTCAAAAAGATTTATGACTTAACAAAAGAATTTCCTAAAAAGGAAACTTATGGGTTATCGAGCCAGATGCAGAGAAGTGCAGTTTCAATACCGAGTAATATTGCTTGCCCCGTGAAATACAAAAACAAATATCTCATGGGACTCACGCTACTTTAAATAATAATGTATTATTATGTATATGTGCTACAGAGCAAAAAGGATAAAAAGTTTTATGTGGGATATACAAAGGATTTGGAAAATAGATTAGAACTCCACAACAGCGGAAAGGTGAGGTCAACTAAAGAATAGAACACTGTTAAAGTTGATTTATTATGAGGCATGCACTAATCAGAAAGACGCATTGCATAGAGAAAAGTATTTGAAGACTGCTTATGGTAAGAGATATATCAAAAATAGGCTTAAGAGATGTTTAAATGACCAAAATTGATATTTCACGGGTTAAAGGGGGCAGCAAGGAAATCTAAAGCTGAATTTCTCCAATTTTTAAATATTGCTCAAGGTTCGCTGAGCGAATTGGATACGCAGTTGGAACTTGCATATATGCTTGGCTACCCCATGAAATCCTATTTCACGGGGCCATATCGATGAAGGGAGACAAAAGGAAATCCTTGCTGAACTCACAACTATTTTCAAAATGCTTTCCGGGCTAATTAGGAGCTTAAAGGGGTGAATAGTAAATAGTAAATGGTTTGCTACTCACCATTTACTATTGAGAAGGCGGTGGAGAGGTATAGGAATATCTTAGCCAGCCTGGCTAGAGTTTGAGCTTAGCAGGTTTTCAAAATTAGCAAAAGGATTCTTGAAGCATAATCAAATGACCCAGAAGAGGATTATAGTTAAACCTCACGCTAAGGAGCGACTAGAAAGGGAGAAGGTGTATAATGTTAGTGAAGAGGCTCTTATCGAAATTATCAGAAAGCCCGATGAAATTGTAAGCGGTAAGGAAAGCAGGCTTATAGCTCATAAGGTTTTAGATGAAGATTACATCTTAAGAGTTGTTTATGAAGAGTTCAAGCATGAAATTCAGATAATAACCTTTTATCGGGCAAAAAGGAAAAGGTATTATAGAGGTGGAGTATGAAGCTTAGATATAATGCAGGAGATGATGTACTTGTAATCACTTTAAAAGACGCGCCTCTTTCTTATGGAGAGGAAATTTCTGACAATATCATTGCTCACTATTCAGAAAAAGACGAACTCGTTGAAATCGAGATTTTAGATGCATTCTTATTCCTCAAGGAAGAAGGCAAGGTTGTTGTCCCAGAGAGAGCAAAAAGATAGGCTTTACCAAAGGTAACAACTTCGTTATGCAAGACAACTCCCCAGAGTGCATTGCTAGAAATGTCATCAGGGCTTTGAATCACCCAAAAGGTGGACTGTTAACTGTGGCTGTGAATTGTAAATAGTGAATGGCTATTCACCGTTAACGGTTCACTATTTACCGTGCATGCCCGTGCCCTGGTGGAGAGGGAGTTCACCTATGAGGTAGCGGTGGAGAGGTATAGAAAAATATTGAACAACCCGCGATAGTTCAGGAATTATTTATTTATCCTCAAGTCAGTCTAGCAAACTCCGATACACCTCTTCCAACCTCTCAACTACACTTTCCCAACTATAGCCTTTGGCTTTTTTTCTGTTATTTCTTGAAATTCGCTTTCTTAACTCCTCATCTCCTAAAAGGAGCAAAACCTTCTCCGTAATTAGCTCTGGATTTTTTGGCTCAACCAGAAAGCCATTCTCCCCATCCTTAATAATCTCTGGCAGCCCGCCCACTTTGCTAGCGATTACTGGCAACCCCGCTACCATTGCCTCTAAAACCACATTTGGGAAACCTTCATATAAGCTTGACGAAACAAAAACATCTGCGGCAGCCATATATTGGGGCACTTTTTCATTGGGTATTTGCCCCAGGAAGTCTATGCAGCCCCCCAACTTTAATTGCTCGGTTAGGAGCTTGTTGCACAAACCCATCTGCCAAAGCTAAGGTAGCACGGCTGCCAGCTTTAGGAAATCCCTTTACGCAACAGGCTCTTAAGTGCTTCAAATTCTCCTCTTCTGGTCCTTCACCTCCAAGCATCAACCTTGCTGTAAAGCTCGGCAATGAGTTCGGTGGTCTCTTCATCCATCCCGGCAACTACTTTTGTTATTTTGTCCAGGGCATGTTCTTCATCGCCGGGGTTTATTCTCTCCGGGGAATAGGCAATCCTGAAGTCCTCGCCGCATTTGAGCCCTGACTTTTCCTCCAAAATTGGCTTTACTATCTCTTCGGTGACGCAGGGGTAAACGGTGGATTCTAGAATCACGGCGCTACCCTTCTTCATGTTTTGCCCTATGATTTCAGCGGCGCTTTTGACATAGGATAAATCGGGCTCTTTTGATTTGGTTATCGGTGTGGGGACAGCGGTGATTATAAAGTCAGCTTTGCTTATTTCCTTAGAGGCGTTCGTGAAAGTCAAGTTAGTCGATAGTCGGCAGTCAATGGTCTAGAGTCGGGAGTCTTGAGTCCTGAGTCAAGAGTCGAGGGGTGGGACTGATGACCGATGACTGTTGGCTGATTAGCTGGTGGACTTTCTGGGCGTCGGTGTCGAAGTCAAGTCACCATCACCTAACCTCTCCCTTCAAGGGAGAGGGACTCGCGCGGAGATTTTGGCAAATGCCTCCGCCAGAGGCAAGCTAACATAGCCCAAGCCAATAACTGCTATAGTCGGGAGTCTATAGTCAATAGTCATTAGTCCATCTGAGTTTTTCGAGTTAGTTGAGATAGTGTTTTCATTTTCTAATCTTGCTTCTGCTGAAAGCTCCTGATAGTTTCTCTCAGTCCTCTCTCCAAACTATATTTCGGATTATACCCAAAGGTTTTGGCTTTGGAAATGTCTGCCAGGCTATGCCTTATATCTCCAGGCATGGGCTCTTCATAAACTGGCTCGATGCTGTCCCCCATAAGCTTGATAACAAGCTCAGCCAAGCGATTTATCGAAACTTTCGCGCCTCTCCCAATGTTGAAGATGCCGGTAGCATCGCTCTCGGCAGTCAGGATGTTGGCTTCCACTACATCTTTGATGAAGGTAAAATCTCTTGTCTGCTCGCCATCGCCAAAAATGATGGGCGATTTGTTTTCAGAAGCGCTGCTTATGAAATTAGGAACGACAGCCGCATATTGAGAATTGGGGTCTTGCCTTGGACCATAGACATTGAAATATCTCAGGCAAGCAGTGGGTAGCCCATAAACCTGATGGAAGACTCGGCAGTAGTATTCACTGGCAAGTTTGGTTACAGCGTAGGGAGATTGGGGTTGGGTGGCATATCTTCTCTTTTGGGCAAAGTAGGCGTATCGCCATAGACCGAAGAAGATGAGGCATACATCACCTTCTTGACACCGTTATCCCTTGCTGCCAGAAGCACATTCAGAGTTCCAGTTATGTTTGCTTCATGGGAAGCCTGGGGGTTCGCTACGCTTCGGGGAACGCTGGGAATGGCTGCTTGATGGAAGACATAGTCAATGCTGTGGAAAAGCTTCTGAAGCAGAGGAAGGTCGACAACGCTCCCTTGCACGAACTCCACCACTCGAGTTTCTTGAGTTATAGAGTTTGTTGAGTTACCTTCCACCTTCACCTTAGTTCCTTCGCTTAACTCAGGACTACGCCTCACCTCCCATCGAGGGGGAGGAGAGCAAGTTGAAATGGGCGAGGAGTTCAATAGTGGGGCTATGTTTTCCATCTTCCCAGTGGAGAGGTCATCGAGGATAGCAACTTGATAGCCTCGCCTTAGCAGCTCTTCAGCAAGATGCGAGCCAATGAAACCGGCTCCGCCGGTGACAACCGTCGTCCTATTTTTAGGCATGTCTAGTGACGATTATAGCCTGCTAGCAGACAGAATGGAAACTTACTTCTAAGCTACCCTTTATTCTGTGGCACCCCTCTCCTTCATCACTTGTCTGTGCTTAGTTCCTGCGCAAGTCTCTGAGCACACTCAACCAGCTTTAGCCTTTTCCTATTCTAAACATCTTGGTTCCGTCATTTGCCTGGTAAAGTTGGGCTTAGGTTTGGCTCGCTTGTGGTTGAAGCACAATGATGGGATAGTAAGGTGCTGGATGCAAGTTACGGGAATCCACACTTTTCCTGACTACCTGAGCGGGAAATCATTTGCTGACTTTTAGTTTTGGAGAGGTTTTGCTGGAGGGGAAGTTATCCAAGTCGGTGTGGGGCAGGAATGATGCTGCGGTAAGCTCATTCATAAATGTGTTGTCGGCAATGAGTTCCAGGTAGGTTATTCTGCGGGCTATTTTCTCTGCCTGTTCTTGAGCTTGTTGGGAGAGAAGAACATTATAAGCTCCGGAAAGTGAAGTATTGCCGAGGAATTGAAATCGTTCCCATGGGAGGTCGGGTAGAAGCCCTATCCGGATGGCTTTTTCTATATTTATGTGCTGTCCAAAAGCGCCTCCTATAAGCACTTGCTCAATATCCAATAATGGAATGCCAAGTTTTTTAAGCATCACTGTAATTCCGGCATAGATAGCAGCTTTGGTGCGGATAAGGTTATTTATATCCACCTCGGTAAGGATGATATCCTCGCCAGTGCCTGAATCTGCCGCCCAGCAAAGAACATACTCAGCTCCATGCTCTCCATGCTTAATACGAGAGCTACTGACTGCTGACTGCTGACTGCTGACTGCTTTTAGTATATGCCCTGCTTTATCTATAACTCCAGAGTTGAGCATTTCGGCCAGGGCGGATATCATTCCTGAGCCACAGACACCTAATGGCAGTGTATCGCCAATCACCTTTATAGTGGGCTCCAGGGTATGGGGATTTATGGTTACATCCTCGATAGCTCCTATGGTTGCTGGCATGCCACAGCTAACGCCGGCGCCTTCAAAGGCGGGACCAGCGCTGCAAGCACAAGCCATCATCCAGTCTGAATTGCCCACGACAATTTCCCCATTGGTGCCAATATCTAAGAAGAGGCTAAGCTTATCGCTCTTAAATAGGTGCGAGCTTAATACTCCAGCGGTAATATCACCCCCAACATAAGCAGCAACTGCGGGAACACAATAAATAAGGGCGTTGGGATTAATCTTTACTCCTAGCTCCCCAGCGGTGACTAAAGGGAACTGAGTTACTGTAGGGATATAGGGCTCCTGCCTGATGTAGGTTGGAGGGAAAGCGAGGAAAAGATGGGTCATAGCGGTGTTACCAGCTACTACCATCTTGTCTATATCACTGGTTTTAAGTTTATTTCCCTCCGCCAGCTCAGCAAGTAGTTCATTGGCAGTCTGGATTACTAGTTGGTTAAGCTGTTCTACGCACTGCCTATGCTCACTATAGATGATTCTGGAGATAACATCTTCTCCGCAAGCACGCTGCTTATTCAAAACTGATGCTCGATTGACGATATGACCTGAACCGAGGTCAACCAGGTTAGCCACGACATTAGTAGTGCCGATATCCACAGCAACGCCAAGCGGTGATTGCTTTCTGTGCCCAGAGTAAATGTTGATGAGGCGAGCCTCCTGATTTCGAGTATCTATAGCAACAGTAACCTGCCAGTTGCTAGCCCTAAGGCTTTGGCTTAATTTCTGCATCAAAGGCAAACTCACAGTGAGATTTTCTATTCCATGTTTACTTGCCACTGTTGATTTTAATCGGTCAAAATCAGCAGCATTGTCTTCCAGGCTAGGTGGTGGTAGTTCTAGAAAGAATTGACGCACCGCAGGGGACAAATGCCAATCAAGGCGAACAGCAAGCGCTTTCCTTGCAGTAGCTATCTCGCTAGCTAACTTAACTTGTTCCGGCTTGCTTGGCACAAAGATAACGAGATCACTAGCTACTTTAGCTATGCAAGATAGAACCCAACCCTGTTGAATTTGTTTGGTGGTGAGATAGGGGCTTTCATAATCGCTAACTTGGCCCTTTCCCACTTTAACTAAACATCTGCCACAACGTCCTTGCCTGCCACAAGGAGTATCAATAGTTATGCCAGCCTCGGCAGCAGCATCAACTATTACTGTGCCTGGAGGAACTACAGCGCTCTTCTTCGAGGGCAAGAACTCTACTTTGAATTTATGGGTCAAAACTTTTCCTTCTGTCATTGCGAGGCACGGAGTGCCGCGGCAATCTCATTAGATTCTTCGCTTCCACTTCGCTCTGCTCAGGGCTTTGGCTCACCGCAATGACATTATTTGATCCATTTTTGCTTTAAGTATCTACCTATATCTAAGGCTTCACGAGGACCCACCATAATTTCCCACCCGGGCAATTCCTCTTCAAGCTCACCCTTTATGACAGCTACATAGCCAGGGATGATAATGCTTCGGTGATT
>CAZPDE010000065.1:0-7086 GCA_964585315.1 uncultured Dehalococcoidales bacterium
AGAATCGCACCATATTTGAATTGAAAGTTGTTACCTCGAAAATAACTCAATAACTTTTGTGCTAGCTAGAATCGCACCATAGTGGAATTGAAAGATGTGGAATATACTGTTAGTGGCTGGCAACTATCTACAGCTATAATCCCACCATTGGGCAATTGAAATGTCCTAGAGTTTCAGATGATACCTTTCAAGCTCAAAGCTAGAATCGCACCATAGTGGAATTGAAAGCAGGTTGTCATCGTAATTGTGATGCCAGCCGAAGAAGGCTAGAATCGCACCATAGTGGAATTGAAAGGAACTCAAGAAGGCGTTCTGCCCACGCCCTGGAAGCGCTAGAATCGCACCATAGTGGAATTGAAAGAGGCTCAAGGCGCTCGAGCCAGCCGAACCCGCCAAAAGCTAGAATCGCACCATAGTGGAATTGAAAGTCTACTGGGAGTCAAGAGAAGCTTTAGCTGAAGCTAGCTAGAATCGCACCATAGTGGAATTGAAATAGACTGTGGTGCCAAAGATTTCGTATGCACTCAATCCCCATTCAAAATCCTCTGTTTTTCTGACAAACTGTAGAAGTTCGGTCATAATCTCTATCATGATGACGAAGATGACTTTTGGTTTACACAATACTAACCGCTGAAGCGTTAGATCGTTATGCAGGGGTCATCAAAAGCTAAATTTCCATGCCCACACAAAATCCTTCTTCTATGGCTTCTTTTATGGCGCGAGGCTCAAAGCAATCTCCAACTGAGTATAGCACTGCAACCTTACCCTTTAATTCTTCAGCAAGCTCCTTATTTGCCTTGAAACCCCGAGCAAGCACCACTGTGTCCCCTTCAAGGAAGTCAGAGACCCCGTTCCGGCTTATCCTTACACCATTATTAACTATTTGTTCCACCTTAGCATTGGTCTCCATTCTTATGCCAGTTTTGCTCAACCTCGCCAAAAAGAAAGGCCTACTAGTCGCCACTATATCGTTTCCTACGCGTCTTTGCCTCGTTACGATGCTTACTTTCTTTCCTTGTTGAGCTAGAAACTCTGCTGTCTCACAACCAACCGTTCCACCCCCGATAACAATTGCAGCTTTGCCAACTTCCTTTTGCTTGTTTAGCGCCTCCATCGCTGTAACCACATTATCTCCCTGGACCCCTGGTATATCTGGGATGAACGTCGTAGCTCCTGTAGCTAAAACCACAACATCTGGCTTCCCTTGCTCTATGGTCTCAAGGTTAACTTCTGTATTCAATTTAACTTCTACTCCAGCCCTCTGTGTTCGCGTAATCAAGCTTCGGACCAAAGAGTTTATCTCCTCCTTATGTGGGGGTAATGAAGCTGTCAGAAGTTGCCCTCCTAATTTACCTCCTTTCTCATAAAGGGTAACATGGTGACCTCTTGACGCCGCTATTATCGCTGTCTCCATGCCTCCAGGACCACTACCGACAACAAATACCTTTTTAGAAATTGGAGCAGATTCTATGGCGCATTCTGCCTCCTTTCCTGCTCTAGGATTTACAATGCAAAATGTGGATACTAGCTTCGTCCAATCTTTATATGTCGATATTATCTCGGCAAGGCAATGCGAACAAGCAATGCAAGGAATAATTTCGTCGGTCCTTCCCTCTCTTGCTTTGTTGGGGAATTCAGGATCAGCAAGTAAAGGTCGAGCCATACCTATGAGGTCGGCTTTCCCTTGAGATAGGATTTCCTCTGCCAGAATTGGATCATTAATACGATTAGCAGCAATTACAGGAATGTTGACCACCTTTTTAATCTCCTCGGCGCAATAAACGAAAGCCCCCCTAGGCACTGACATCTGTACAGTGGGCACAGGGCATTCATGCCAGCCCACGTAAACATTTATTGCTTTAATGCCAGACGCTTCAAGCACAGGAGCTACCTTCTTGGAATCTTCAATGGTATGTCCCCCTTCCATAAACTCTTCAATATTGAGACGACAAATAACGGGATATTCTTCGCCTGTGGTTTGCTTTATGGCTTCAATGATTTCCAAAGGAAGGCGCATCCTGTTTTCCAAGCTGCCACCATACTCATCCTGGCGCTTGTTGCTGTGCGGAGACAAAAAGCGGCTTAATAGATACCCCCCTATTATAGGTAACTCTATAGCATCGAAACCAACCTCGCGTGCTCTCCGAGCTGCTTTCCCATATTCCTCAACAATGCGGTGAATTTCTTCGATAGTGAGAACTTTTGGAGTGCAACGCATCATCTGATTGAATACTGGCGAAGGACCTACTACCTCGGACGAGCTGCCTTCGCTGACTACCCAGTGATACTGGATGACCAACTGGGCAGCTATTCTTGCCCCCTGTGTATGGATCGCGTCGGTTAACCTGTGTGCGCCAGGGAGAAAACGATCATGGTATAAGCCGGGTTGCGCAGGGGACGCAATATCAACGGGAGTAAAGGGCACAAGAATAAGCCCAGCGCCGCCTTTGGCTCTTTCGGCATAAAAGTTAATAAAGCGGTCGCCAATAGTATTATCAGATTCATTATATCCCATAGTTAGCGCTAGCATTACGATTCTATTCTTGAGCTCTACTCTCCCTATCTTGATAGGACTAAACAAATTTTCCAATCGAGTCATATTTCAAACCTCCTCTTTCCTTTTTGCTGCCACTTCGGTTCAAAATGCTATCCTAGTATCACTTTCTGGTGAGTTCCTGACCAGGATATTGTAAAGGAAGCTAGGAGAAAATTCAACCCTAGTATCACTTTCTGGTGAGTTCCTGACCCTCTTCGAGGGCAACTTCATTATTGCCGTAATCAATTGGGTTACCACACTCCCAGAATTTTGATTTCCATTTTAATACCCTGGACATCGGAATTTCAAGTTATTCCTTCACTTATAACCCAAGTTTACCATTGACTTGAGCAAAACCTCTCTTTTCCAATTCGATTTCATGGAAGGCATCTGGTATATGGGGGCTACAATGACAGTCCAGCTTCAGCTTATCCCCAGTCCACTCTATCATTGAAGCTGAGACGCCTCCATCATCCCCTCTTTCCGTCATTTGCTTGGTAAAGTTGGGCTAGTGTTCTTCATTTCATTCGGAATGACAAGGAGACTGAAATCGGCGTATTCTGAGGATGAACCAGGGCAAAGCTACCACCAATATAGCTAAACTGATAACCTGACTTTGTTGCAAGCTAAAACTGCCCAAGGTAAAAAATGGCTCATTGACACGGAAAAATCTTAAGCCAAAATCGCCAGCAGCATAAAGCCAAAGGTAAAGGAAGAAGAGAGAGCCCTGTGGCTTGAGTCGCCCTCGGAATCGCCATACTATAGCGAAGACTATCAGGTTCCATAGCAGGAAATAAATCTGCGTGGGGTAAAGCGGCGCTCCCCAGTATTGAGAGGGAATGAAATACCAATATTGAGGAAGAGTGGTAGGTGGAGGGGGAGCATAAATCACTGCCCCGGGGAAGGAATGAAAAGGACTAGGTTTGCCAAAGCAGCAGCCGTTTATAGTACAGCCAATTCTACCTATAGCTTGAGCCAAAGGCGCCCCAACAGCAATGGCATCACCTATGCCAGCTAGACTAGAAAATGGAGTCTTCTTCACTCTCATGTAGATCCACACTGCCACGAGAGCGCCGATAATGGTTCCATATAAAGCCAAACCAGCAAAGCCGATAAGCTCATGAGGGTTTGCTATGTAATAATCCCAATAGTCGATTATGTGTGCTAGCCGCCCCCCGACAAAGCCTCCAACGATGCCCCAGAGAAAGAGGCTATAAATAATATCTTGGGAGATGCCTAGCCTTTTCGTCTCTCGCAAGGTCATAGCAAGCAGCGCTATGACCGCCGTAGCTACCATAATCCCATACCACCTCACAGTGAGAGAACCAATGGTAAAAGCAACGGGGTCTATGCTGATAGTAAACATCAAAGATCAAAGGCCAACGCTAAATAAAAGATTAAAATGCAAAGAGCAAAATGACAGAGTAAAGGTAAAAATTTTTTGAGTTTTGCTTTGTAATTTTAAGTTTTGATTTTTAAGTTTTGATTTCAGTTGCATTTTTGCCTTTTGCATTTCATAGAATGGCATTAACAAAAGCTTCAGCATCGAAAGGGGCGATATCCTGTAGCTTTTCGCCAGTTCCAATATAAGCAATGGGTATATTTAGTTCATCACAGATGGGAAACACTATTCCTCCTCTAGCTGTGCCATCCAGCTTAGCCAGGAAAATGTCAGTTACACCTACAGCTTGGGTAAAATACTTTGCTTGAGCCAGGCCATTTTGTCCTGTGGTGGCATCCATTACCAATAAAATTCGATGCGGAGCCGAGGTATCATGTTTAGATGCTATCCTTTTTATTTTCTTGAGCTCTTCCATAAGATTAAACTTGGTATGGAGACGGCCAGCGGTATCGATAATCACCACCTGGGCATGGCGGCTATGTGCAGCCTCGATAGCATCAAAGGTAACTGCTCCGGGGTCGCCACCAGGCTTATGGGCAATAACCTCAACACCAGCTTCTTTACCCCAGTATTTGAGTTGGTCGGTAGCTGCCGCCCTGAAAGTATCGGCTGCTGCTAAGATAACTTTCTTCCCCTGTGAGCTAAAGTTGTAAGCCAATTTAGCAATGCTAGTTGTCTTGCCTGAGCCGTTCACCCCGACCACAAGGATAACTTGAGGAGATTCTTCGCAGAGTTTATCCTGAGCACCACGAGATTCTTCCCCTTCACGGATAGATTCACTTCGCTCACTACATGGTTTACCCTGAGTAAGATTCTTCAGTCGCTCTGCTCCCTCAGAATGACAAGGAGCGAAGGGTTCAGGGCTTCGGCTCACTCGCTCAGAATGACTGAAGGCGAAGGGCTCAGAGTCGGAATGACAAGGTGAATTATGGATGTTCAACAGGTTTACCAGCTCCTCCTTCAAAGCGGACTTTACTTGCAAAGCCTCTGCCAGCTTGTCTGTCTTCACCCGCTGCTTAACTCTATCCAAAAGTTTAGTTGTGGTTTCTATGCCAACATCAGCGGAGATAAGCAACTCTTCCAGTTCTTGCCAGGTTTCTTCCTTAATTGTGCCTTGGTCGAAGAGGTGAGCTATTTTATTAAACCAGGCTTCCCTGCTTCGCTTTACCCCTAATTCAGTTTTCTTTATCCAATCAAACAAGTTAACTCCGGTGACATAGCTTCATTAGCATATAGTAACACAAATGTAACTGACTTTTAGCTCAGGAGTCCCCCATGCATATCATGACTTGTTCTTGTCCCCTTTTCCCTAATCAAATTACCTTAAGTATGCCGATGCTTGAGAATAGAAGTATAATTGCGATAATAACAAATCCTGCACCGGAGAGCAAAGCTGAGCGTCTTATATCCCAGCCAAAAACCCAAGCTGTTGCTGCACAACCATCCATGCCAAGAAGAATTGCGCCAGGTATCAGCCCATAGATACCATACTTTTCCAATCGTCGTGCGCTACCTTTTAACTTGAGCAGGAAATTGACAACTTTTTTGGATTTTTCCCCTATAAGCCGGAATACACCGAGCATGAGAATGAATTCCCCTATACCGACGGAGACTACGGTGAGGAAGACAAATGCCGGTGGCAATTTCAGGGCAACGCCTAGCAGGATGGCAAGATACTCCAAGACAAAGGTGGAGCCAACCAACTCCATAGTCCGTGAGGGAGACACGCCGAATATGGTGGCAAAGAGCAATGGAAGTATAATGATAAGGAAGCAGGATACTGCCACCACCTTCAATATTTGACCCGCTCTTTGCAGCCGGAGTTTCTCCCTAATCAGCCCCTTGCTTCTTTTCACTCCTAACTTGGTTTTCTTCAGCCAATCGAACAACCTAATCTTCTCGTAAGGTTGCTAGTATATGGTAACATAAGTATAGCCGACTTTTTAACTTACAAGCCTACTTGTAGCTAAGTTCTGTCTTGTGAAGATAGCTCTTGCTCTTTCCCAACAAATAGAAGAGGATATACTATATCGCTCGTGCAGCAAGGAATCCAAACCGCAAGGAATAAAAACAAGAGGATAACAACAATTTGAATCCAATTTACTGTTTCGCCTAGTGCCATGATGACATGAAACAACGATGCCCATGTGCTTATCAACACATGTCCGTAGTGTGGAAATTTGGTTGTTCCTTTCCAATAGCCAAGCATAATACCGAGCAGGGCTGCAGGATTCACCAACCACCATTTTTCAATAAAACCTATGTGGAGTCCCTTATTAGGCAGATCAAGTAAAAACTCCCCTAAGTAGGGAATGACTGAATCACTAATCGTGGCTATGCCAATCGCACCAGTATAACCAATCAAAATTGCCAGCCAAAGTTTGGCTTTTCTGTATTTCATATATATCGCTGTGGTTACAAGTGCGCTCAATACAACATGAGCTGGATGTAAGGTATAAAAAATATTCTTAGAGATTGGATAAACTTGGGGGAGAAAATTACCAAAAACTATTACAACCATAATGATAATCCCGGTAAGAGCCCCAAAGGCAGTAAAAGGCACATGTCTCTTAAGTTCATTTGCTATTCTCTTAAGCATTTTTAGCTTGTCCTTCTAGGAATCATTCCGTTTTTTGTTCTTCAAACTTTTTATAGCAATTGGAACAAAGTCCGGAGGACTCGGAAAGATGATATTCAGTATGAAAATCAAGGCTCTGAGCGAACTCATTTTCCTCGTGGCATAACCTCTCATCGGCAAACTCCTGAATGACTCCACAGCGGCGGCAAATCATAAACCGATGGCAGCCCTCTACAGTGCCCAAGCTACATTTAACAAATCCACCGCTCGATAACACTTTATGAGCCAGATTGAGGCAGCAAAATAAGTCGAGTATGCGGTAGATGGTAACATGATTTAGATACTTGGCTCGCTTGTGCAGAAGCCTTTGTATGTCGTAGGGTGAGAGAGGTTTTTGCGCTCCCTCTAGAACCTCGAGTACCTGTTTCCGAGGCTCGGTTACCTTGTACCCTTGAGCCTGCAAAATCCGTATTGCATCTTGAATCATAAATAACATTGTACAAGAACAGAAGACTAAGTCTCTTCCAATACAAGATGAGCCTGGAGAGGGTATCGATTTCCAATACAAGA
>CAZPDE010000066.1:0-6985 GCA_964585315.1 uncultured Dehalococcoidales bacterium
GAGTTGGTCTCACGGCGAGGTAACTAAAGCGGAGACAATAAATTACCGCACCTTGAAGCCGGAAAGAGATGGCCTTTTCTGTGAGAGAATCTTCGGCCCCGTCAAGGACTTTGAGTGCCATTGTGGCAAATATAAAAAGGCAAGGTATAAGGGTGTTATTTGCGATAAATGTGGAGTTGAAGTAGCTCATTCCAGTGTACGCAGGGAGCGCATGGGGCATATAGAATTGGCGGCGCCAGTTACACATATATGGTTTGTTAAATTGGTACCCAGTCGACTTGGACTCCTCCTTGGCATGTCTCCACGAAACTTGGAGGGAGTTATCTATTTTGCTCGGTATATCATCATCTCTGTTGATGAGGAAGCTAAGAAGAAGAGAATCCATCAACTTGAAGAAGAGGCAGCTCAAAAAATTGCTGAACAAGAGGAGCTTTACGAGGGGAAAATAGAACAGCTCAAAGCCAAAGTTGCATCTCCCGTTCTGAGTCGAAGCTCCAACCTCGAACGAGGAGAGGGAGAGCTAGGGGAAAATCCGGAGGATGAGCTTGTAATAAAGGAGGTAAACCAGCTTCGTGCTAAACTTGTCGAGTGGAAGGCAAAACTTGAAGAAGCGCTGAAGGTAAGGAGTGAGGAAATAGAAAGTCTTCAGCCGTTAAAACTGCTTAACGAAGATGGATATAGGGAACTTAAGGATAAATATGGTGATATTTTTGAAGCTGGCATGGGCGCTGAAGCCATTCTAGAGATATTGAAGAAAATTGATATAGACCGGCAGCATCAAGAACTTTTGGAGCACCTTCGTAATGCCTCGGGAGAGCACCGTAAGAAACTCAGCCAACGGTTACGATTAGTCGAGGCTCTTAAGCTCAGCGGGAATAAGCCCGAATGGATGGTTTTAACTGTGCTTCCTGTATTGCCCCCTGCACTTCGTCCCATAGTTCAGTTGGATGGTGGCCGCTTCGTTATCTCAGACCTTAATGACCTCTATCGGCGTGTTATTAATCGTAATAATCGTCTTCGTCGTCTTATGAAATTAGGAGCGCCAGAGGTTATTATTCGAAATGAGAAGCGCATGTTGCAGGAAGCTGTTGATGCTCTCATCGATAATGGGCGGAGGGGGCGTGTAGTTACTACTGGTAATAATCATATCTTGAAATCACTTGCAAGTATATTAAAGGGCAAGCAGGGACGGTTTCGTCAAAATCTTTTAGGTAAGCGAGTGGACTATAGTGGTCGCTCGGTTATCGTTGTTGGTCCTAAACTCAAGCTTCACCAATGTGGCTTGCCACGCCATGTTGCCTTAGAGCTGTTTAAGCCTTCTGTTATGCATAAACTCATAGAGAGTGGTTATGCCAATAATCTAAAGAGTGCTCGGCGGCAGGTGGAAAGAGCTAGCCCCGAGGTTTGGGATGCACTGGATGAGGTAGTTGTGGAGCGACCTGTGTTGCTTAATCGCGCTCCTACATTGCATCGTCTGAGCATTCAAGCTTTTGAACCTGTGCTAATTGACGGGGATGCTTTTCAACTCCACCCCTTAGTTTGTACTGCCTTTAATGCTGATTTTGATGGTGACCAGATGGCGGTTCATGTGCCATTGTCAAAGGCTGCAATAAAAGAGGCTAGGGAATATATGCTTAGTTCTTACAATATGCTGCTGCCAAGTTGTGGTGACCCCGTGGTAACACCTACCCTAGATATAGTTCTGGGTTGCTATTATCTTACTATCACTAAGCCTGGAGCCAAAGGTGAAGGGAAGGCCTTTTCTGATTTTGATGATGCTAGGTTGGCTTATGAACTTGGCTTAATCGAGCTTGGCACCGAGATTATTGTGCGGGATCCAGAGCGCAGCGAAGGAAGAGGGAGGCTAAATACCACTGTGGGCCGGATTTTATTCAACGATGCCCTGCCTCCACAACTCCGTTTTTACAATAAAATAGTAGATAAAGCCGCCTTAAGAACACTAGTGTCTAATTGTATTCGCTTATTGGGCAACGAAACTACTGCGGCTGTTCTTGATAAAATTAAGCAATTAGGATTTGATTATGCTACAAAGTCGGGGATTTCCATTGCTATGGGTGATATGGAAGAGCCTCCATCTAGGTCTAAGCTCCTTAAGGAGGCTGATGCGCACACTTTGCTTATTGAGAGTCAATTTAACCGTGGCTTGATCACTGAGGGTGAGAAGTACGAAAGCACAGTTCGAGAATGGATGGAGACCACAGATAAAATTACCGAGGATATATCTAGATCCCTGGACCCTCATGGTGGAATCTACATGATGGCTACATCAGGGGCAAAGGGGAATATCTCTCAAATCAGGCAGATGGCGGGGATGCGTGGGCTAATGACTGACCCTTCTGGAAGGATAATAGATTTTCCTATTAAGTCGAGTTTTCGCGATGGATTGTCGGCCATGGAGTATTTCATTTCCACTCATGGTGGACGTAAAGGATTAGCTGATACTGCTTTGAGGACATCGGGTAGCGGCTATCTTACTAGACGCCTTGTAGATGTGGCCCAAGATATTATCGTAACTGAAACAGATTGTGGTACCACTGAAGGAATTTGGATATCACAGGAATCTATAGATAGCTCCTTGCCTCCTTTTGAGGAGCGGATTATTGGCTACCTAGCGGCAAGTAAGCTTGTCAATCCACATACTCAGGCAATTATTGTTGATCGCAATGAGGAAATCGACGAAAAAAAGGTGGAACAAATTATCGAGGCTGGTATTACCCAGGTATATGTGAGATCGCCTCTTACTTGTCACTCTCGATTTGGTATTTGCCAGTACTGCTATGGAAGAGATCTGGGGAGGAAACAGTTAGTGAAGCTTGGTACCGCAATAGGGGTTATTGCCGCTCAGAGCATTGGCGAGCCAGGAACTCAGCTTACTCTACGCACTTTTCATACAGGAGGTGTAGTGGGTGCTGATATTACCACTGGATTACCTCGTGTAGAAGAACTTTTTGAAGCTAGAACACCAAAGGGTAGTGCTATCATTTCTGAGATTGATGGCATCGCCGAGGTAACCAGCGTTGACAGGGAGAGCATAGTTAAGATTGCTAGCTCTGAATTCTATTTGGACGAATATCCAATTCCACCAGGGGCGGAAGTAGTTGTAACTAATGGGCAACCAGTCGATGTTGGCACCCCACTATTCAAGAGTCAAGAGTCAAGAGTCAAGGGGTTAATGACTCAAGATTCTCGATTCTCGATTCTAGACTCTGAGAGAGCTAGAGTTGCTGGTCGGGTTATCATTGATTTGCCAAAGGCAAAACCAGAGGAAGAGATCTCTGATAATTCAAATTCCTTTGCCCAAGGCAAAATTTGTATTAAGTATGAGGCAGGGGAGGAGAGAGTGTATACTATTCCACATGGCACACGTTTGCTTGTTCGATCAGGGGATAAGATAAAAGCAGGTGAGAGGATTACTGAAGGCATTATCGAGCCCCACGATCTCTTGCATATTATGGGGAAGGAGGTGGCGCAGCAATATCTAATTGATGAAGTACAAAAGGTATATCGCTCTCAAGGAGTAAATATACACGATAAGCATATCGCTGTTATTATTCGTCAGATGTTAAGCAAAGTGAAAATTGTTTCCTCAGGTGATACAGAGCTCTTGCCTGATGAGGTAGTGGATAAATTTGATTATGAAGATGTAAATGCTAGAGTGTTGGCTGAAGGAGGCGAGCCAGCAACAGCTCAGGCTGTTCTTCTGGGGATAACCAGAGCTAGTTTAAACAAGGACAGCTGGTTAGCTGCTGCTTCTTTCCAAGAAACTGGCCGTGTTCTTGTTGATGCTGCAGTCAGAGGCAAGCTGGATAAACTTCGTGGGCTTAAGGGGAATGTTATTCTCGGCAAGCTTATTCCCTCTCAGATCTTGAGCGAAGCGAAGGATTTGGCTTTACCTCGTGAAATAGTATTTCACGAAGTAAAGGAACTAAGACAATGAGCCTAGTAAATACGAAAACTGGATAAATCCTAAACCCTAAACAATCGCGAATGACCAAAATCCAAAACACCAAAACAGTTTCGAATTTTGAATTTGGCGTTTTGGGCTTGTTTAGGGTTTAGAGCTTAGCTATTAGAAATTGAAGAGAGTGAAGCATCCTTGCATTTTAATCTGTAATTTTCTATCCTTGATTTTCGATTTTATTTGATATGCGCGTTGTTTCAGGCAAGCCAGCTCTGAATGGCAGCGAAGAATTTCTTATTGACTCTAATCTTCGCCCTAAACGTCTTGACGAATTTATAGGTCAGGAAAGAGTTAAGGATAATCTAAAAATAGCTATTGCTGCTGCCCGAAGAAGACATGAACCGCTGGATCATATTATTCTTTACGGACCTCCTGGCTTGGGAAAGACTACTCTTGCTTACATCATCGCTGCTGAGATGGGGGTTAGCATTAAAGTTAGTTCCGGGCCGGCGATAGAGCGACCTGGAGACCTAGCAGCTATCCTTACTAATCTGCGTGAAGGGGATGTTCTCTTTATTGATGAGAGCCACCGGCTTAGCCATACAGTAGAGGAAAAACTCTATCCCGCAATGGAGGACTTTGTTTTTGATATCTTTTTGGGTAAAGGCCCGGGCGCCAGAAGCTTACGGTTAAATTTACCCCGCTTTACCTTAATCGGGGCTACTACTCGTCTTGCTTTGTTGAGTCCTCCGCTTCGTGATAGATTTGGAGCAACATACCATCTCGATTTCTATGACAAGTCTGCAGTACAGACGATTTTGGAGAGGTCGTCAGCTATTCTCAAGCTAGTAGTGGAGAGGGAGGGACTTGTCCAAATAGCTCAGCGGGCTAGAGGCACTCCCCGAGTGGCTAACCGCCTCCTAAAGCGAGTGCGAGATTATGCTCAAGTTATGGCAAACGGGGTGGTTACCAATGAAATAGCTCTAGAGGGGCTTTCAAAGTTAGAGATAGATTCTGTAGGCTTGGATAATGTAGACCATAGAGTGCTGCACACGATAACTGATAAATTTGATGGCGGTCCTGTAGGGTTAGATACCATTGCTGCTTCTATTGGCGAGGATGCTGATACTATTATGGATGTTTATGAGCCTCATCTCCTTCAGTTAGGTTTTTTAGAGCGCACACCTCGTGGCAGAGTCGCTACCAAGCTTGCTTATGAACACTTAGGGCTGCCTTACAAAAAGGAAATTCGGCCAAGCTTGTGGAATCAGAAGCAAGATTAGTCCTTGGATTCTCACGCACTACGCACCATTCCTAGCCTGGTCCAGGCTGGACTAGTGAAAGCGATTAAAGAAAGAACTAGTACGCACCACCCCCAGAAACCAATGCTCTCCCTACCAACCAAAGCCACCGAAAACAAAATCACACTTGGTAGAACCAACAAGGCGATAGCCTTATGCCAGCGCTGCCTCACACGAATGAATATCACAGTTACTGCAGCTAGAGCCAGAAAGCTACTGACTATCAGAGGGGCATTTGCTTGAAGTTGCGCTAGCTGTAAGCTGCCTGACAGAAATCCATTTTTGGGACTTAACACCGATAACCAACTGAATATCACGGGAAGTGGTGCGAGCATTAGTGATACATAAAGCCAATCCCGATTCGCCGTTTGCTTCACTATATAAACAATCACAAATAGGGCTAGCGGGATATAGATAAGCGCTCCTAGCCAAGTCCAACTCTGAGGCAGGGAAATTAATAAAATGCCTGTTGCTATCACTGGCAGCAGATAATACCCTAACCAAGGGAAGAGCCATATCGGCTTGTCTTGATGCCAGCCGTAAATTGCTATGCCAACAGTTGCCATCAACATAATTGATAAGCATCCGATGTTTTGCCAATAATATGAAACGAGGAGCAAGGCAACTAGCAAGTGAGGCAAGGCAGCGAAAAATGCCTCTCGCCAACTACCTTGGGCATACACCTCATAAATTTGTTGGGCAGTTAATTTTGGAGACCCAAGAGCTTGTATAGCTACCTTATCTGCTTCTCCTTCACTAAGTCCCCTTTCCTTTAGCTCCTGGCTTCTATCCGCAATATGCGTGCAGAGTTCCCTAGCTACACTTTCCTTAACGGCTGAATCAATCTTGAGACATGCCTTAAAGTTATCCAAATAGCGGCTCAGGTTATCTGCCATTGTAGTATTAGATTGCTTCTGGTTGTATAATTGCTTTAATTGCTGTAGAAAAGTCTTGCCATACAATTAATTTTTTAGCTAAGACTTGCTGTCCCCTTTTAGTTATATAATAATACCGCCTTTGCTGCCCATTAGGTAGCATTTGCCATCTGCCCTTGATAAGTTTGTCTTTCTCCAAGCGATGGAGAGCAGGATAAAGAGTTCCCTCCTTAAACTGGAAATATCCATTGCTCTTTTTCTCCAGCTCCTTTATGATTTGGTAACCATATGTAGGTTGGCAATCAATTATGTAAAGCAACAAAGAATCTGTATTCCCCTTAAGCAACTCACGCCCATAGTCCATTTCCTATACTCCTATTGGACTCTAGCTTACCATAGCATAAGCTAACTCTGCCTGTCAATATACCGAATTGAATCTGTCGAGACTCTTTAGAAATGTCCTCTAGTGACTTCATACAGGTAATGCTTGGCTGGTGCGTTGAGATTGGAATGTGGATTAACCCATCCAAATGCCCTTGCACCATAACCCTTCTTCTGGCTAGTGGTAAATTTGACTGCGACACTATCTTAACGAGCGCAATATTGTTGAGCTAACTCTAGCCATTGGTTGGTGGGGGATGTTAGCTCGAGCGCTGGTGCCGCTGGAAGTTGAGATAGATGAGCAATCGGTTGGTTCGGTAGGAGATCTGATTGGTCAACGTAATATGCAGAAATGAACAATGCCTTCTTAAGGCAGTTAAGAGATTTATAGCAACCCCGGCATTTTTGCTTGAGGATTAAGGCATCATTTTACATTGGAGACAACAGCACAGCACTCTATTCTAATCGAAAAATGAGCCTGAGTAAAGAGATTTCAGGCAACAGGG
>CAZPDE010000067.1:0-6674 GCA_964585315.1 uncultured Dehalococcoidales bacterium
CATTGTTGCCCCCTTTAATCGCTAACTCTATTTTAGCATAACACTCAACTTATAGGAGGGGTTTGTGCAACAGGCTCCCTACCCCTTTCATCAACGAGGTAAAAACTCCTTTCCTTCTCCCAAATAAGGTCAACTTCTGACAGGACGGCAAAATTATTCCCTCCCTACTTTATAATGGCAGCAAGACAGGAGAAATTTATCCTTTAAAGGCTAGCCATAAGCTAATTCATAGCACCTCAAGCGAAATTTGCAGAACAAAATTACCTTATCCAATGCTGCTAGCTTAAGCAGCATCTGGTAGGCATGCTTGACTACTACCCCTGCTACTTGATAAAGCCTCCACCTTGACGAGGAAATGGTAAAAGTGCGATACCATGGCGGTAATGGCAGTAGCTTCATGACCAAAAAGAGGTTATAGGCAATAACTCCTATCCTGAAGAAAACAGCATTGGCATAAGTCTCACCACAGGGCATCCATTTCATACCAAAGTCATCCTTTAGTTCCTTAGTGAATTACCCCCCCCCTCAGCAAGCTGGCAGGTATCCAGTGGAGTTTTCTATGAAATTCTCTGCCTGCCCTCTCTGGTTGTGGAAATGCATTATGTCCTCAGCTAGCTCCTCTTCATTGGTGGCAATGATATGATAGGAGTTCGGCAGTGATAGCAAAAATCATGTCATGCTCAAAGCAGTGGTTTATTACTGAAGCCTGAGAAGCAGATCTATCTGAGCAATAATATCTTATCCTCTTCCCCCGAGGCATCGTCCCTTCACAGCACTTGAGAAACTCCAATGCTCCAGCTCCAGCGGGAACATTCCCATCCCGAAATTCATCTCCTAATGCCAAAGCTGATTCGAAAAGGAAGCCTAAAAGAGGCTTGATAACCCTTTTCTTTATTTATAACTCCATTTTGCCTCTTCTTTCTCTGCTTCTACTACTGTAGCATCAGCGTCCATGGTATATTCTTTTCTCGATTCTCTCTTTAATACCTCACTCACCATGTATCTATTTACCCTGGCTAGTCCGAGAAGACCTTTACCATCTTGGCCCATGTGCCTTAGTCAATCTCCTACAGTGCACGAGGCAGGAAGCTCATTCATCTCCACTAGCTCCCTCAGGCTTATCTCAGCCTTTAATTCCCTCAAATCTTCAAGTTTCTTCCCCCCTCCGTGGAGCATCAGCACCAGGGGAACAACAAACTGGGATGGCTTATATCCTCGACCACTACCTGGTTTTGGTAATTCTCTATCCATAACCTTTGGTAACTTCAGTGCTTTTGCTAACTCGTAAGGCAGCACTAACCCACCCATGGCAGTGAATTCTGTTGCTACTACCTTGAAGGGTAAAATCCCTTCCCTATGCCTTTTAGCCATTTTCACCTTCAGGGTGATTTACTTTGCTGTTTACTATAATACAAACGCCAAGCCTTTTGTAGCTAAAATGAGCTTGCAATCGCTGATTTCAGCCAGCACAACCTCTTGATTATCTTACTCCCATGGAGTATATTGAAAAGGAACTTGCTAAAATCCATAGTCCAGTGTTACCTGTGTGGTCAGCCAGCACAACAGAAAGCAGTTTTTATGTTAAGTGTTATAACCCAATGAAGAATTGGAGATTTTCTCAATGAGTCCCATCCACCTAGGCATTCTCACCATCGTAATTGCTCTTGTTTTGCTATTTCTCCGCTGTCCCGTCTTCGCCTCTTTAGGCATAGCTGCCACGGTGGGCATCCTAATTCTACAAGGGGTGCCGGGCTTAATCTCATTGCCCATGCAGTTTTATTACAGTCTCCATAATTTCGTGCTGCTTGCTGCGCCTCTCTTTTTAATCATGGGAGAGGTGCTCGGCAAGACTGATATGGGCACCGATTTGTATACCGCATGTTCTCCGGTGGTTTAGCGGCCTCCCCGGGGGCCTAGCTGTAGCTAGTATAATTGCCTGTGCCGTCTTTGGCGCCATGTGTGGTATAAGCGTAGTTGCAGTTGCTGCCATTGGAGTAATGGCGGTGCCTGAAATGGTGAAAAGAGGCTACCACCCACAGTTGGCAACAGGCTCAGTAACTGCTGCCGGTTCTCTAGCTATGCTGATACCTCCCAGTTTGATGTTCATTGTCTATGGAGCTCTGGCCGATGTCGCAGTAGACGCACTTTTCGTTGGCGGTATATTCCCTGGCATCCTCATGGCAATACTGATGTCCATTTATGTCGTTATCTTGGTGAAAAGGAGACCTCACATGGCTCCTGCAGTTACAGGGGTAACATGGTCACAAAGGATGTCTATTTTGGCGAAATTGTGGCCAGTGCTCCTGGTAATATGTGCTGCCTTAGTAACCATTTATACTGGTATATGCACTCCTACTGAGGCTGGCGGTACTGGAGCTGCTGTTGCTCTGCTTCTGGCTCTATTTTATTATCGCCAGCTTGACTGGAAGAGATTTAAAGCAATACTAAATGGGGCTACTAGGTCCGTGGCTGCGATTTGCATCATTTATGCCTGCGCCTGGATGTTTGGCGTTTTCCTTACAAGGATTAGACTCCCAGAAATGCTAGCTCAATGGATTGCGGTTTCAGGGTTCAGTCCCTGGATGGTAATAGCGCTGGTAAACATTATGCTCTTTGCTGGCGGCATGTTTATTGATGGATTGTCGTTGATACTAATCACCACTCCTATCCTGCTTCCGCTGATCGTGGCAATAGGCTATCCCACTCCTGAGCTTGCCACCATGTGGTATGGAATAATGATGGTGATCAATATAAATGCAGCGGTAATTAGTCCACCGGTAGGCTTAAATCTTTATACCATGAAGGCCGTTGTCCCCGAAGCAGAGATGGATGATATTATAAAAGGGACCTTGCCATTTCTGGGAGCCGAGATTGCTTGTCTGGTGTTATTCATCGTCTTTCCACAAATAGGTTTGTGGCTGCCATGCACAATGAGGGGGTAAGTTTTTAGGCTTGCAAAATAAAAACTAGGGGTTTATAGTAAAATAAAGATGTTTGAAAATGTAGCTGCCCAATTGACTAGAAATACTAAATGCTAAAGGAAAATCAAAGGGCAAAAGTAAAAATGCAAAATGACAAAGCAAAGCTAAAAACTTTGAGTTTTAATCTGTAATTTTAATCTTTGATATTTGTTTGAATTTGTTTAGAGTTTAGAAATTAGGATTTGGTTAGGGGATGAAGGCTTCCAAAATGCCTAAAATTGAACGAGAAATCAAAGTTAAACAGCTTCAAAAAATAAAGGAGGTAAAAGGAAATGCGTAAAGCAATGTTTAAATCAGTAGTAATAGCAGTTGTTTTGGCGGCGATGGTGGGATTGTGCTTTGGTTGTGCCCCCACCACACCAAACACAACAACCACACCTATGGAGGAAAATCAACCAGTGACCTTGAAAATTGCCACATATGCTACGCCTGGTTATGGCCCTTTATTTGCAGGCGCCAGAAGTTTTCCGTGGTACCTTCAGAAATTTGGCAAGGATGTCAATATAAAAGTTGACTGGTACCATTCTGAGACGGTGTATAAAGCCAAAGAGATAGGCCCCGCTTGTGAGGCGGGAACCCTTGACATAGGTATAGTGATGGGTCCTAATTATGATAGAACCTACACCACCCTAGGGGCTATGAGTTTGCCTTTTATCTGGGACAGTGAATTCAGTGGATATAAGCCTTGTCTCAGAGGGTATCCTGTTTTTGATATATGTGATAAGGAGCTTAGTGACCATGGGCTTAAGTTGTTGTGTATAAACATCGCCCCACCAGAGGATTTCCTGTGCACCAAACCACTGCTAACGCCAGAGGACTGGAAGGGAGTTAAAGTCAGGGTTGCCGGCGCCATCTGGGAGAAGATGGTAGGGTATTGGGGAGGCAAGGCAGTTCCCATATCTTCTGCTGAAATTTCCACTTCACTGCAAACTGGCCTCATAGATGCTGCCCAGGGAGTTCATGTAACAGTGGTAGGTCGACATCTTTATGATTATGCCAAATGTTGGACCAGTCTCAGCGCCGCTTGGTTCGCCTATCCTTTCTTCATGAACAAGGCGAAGTATGATAACCTTAGTCCACGGCAAAGGGATGTGGTAGACGCTGCGGCTGACTTTGAGAACGGGGTCTGGCGTGTTGCTTGGAAACAATGTGAGGACCAATGTGCAAGCATTATGAAAGCTAAGGGAGTGACCTTCTATACGGCCACGGCAGAACAGAGGACAACGCTGAAAGAGCTGGCTAAGCCAACTTATGATTGGTGGGAAACCGAAGTTTGCCCTAAATACGGGGCTGAACTTATTTCCGCAATCGAAGAGTCACAGAAGCATGAAGAATTTAAGGAACAGGTCAACTACTGGTTCGTGTTGAGTGAATAAGCTCGAGGCCAGGTGGGGCTAGCCCCACCTGGCCAGAAAAGCATAGGATGTCGCAATGAGGGTCTTCAGTGGCTTTAGTAAAGCAGTGAGTTGGCTTGGTCGGGTTCTTCACTCTATAAGCGATTATGCCAATTTCGCTTTGCTAATTATCATCGTCTATTCAGTATTTATGAGATATGTTCTGAATATGCCTCCCATCTGGGTTGAAGAGATCGGGTGTTACCTTCTCCTGTTTGTTTGTGCCCTGCCACTTGCTGAGGTCTTAAGGCAAGATAGGCATATCAAACTTGATATAGTCTATAATCGTTTCTCAGCCAGGGGGAAGATTGTAGATGATCTTGTTACTTCAATAATAGCCTTATTTTTCTGTGTCATTATCTCATGGAAAGGAAGCTCTTACACCTTGCAACTTTATGCCCACCACACTCGAGAGGCGACTGTGCTGGCAACCCCGCTATGGATCCCCAATACGGTCTTTTTCTTTGGGATCATTATTTTTACCTTAGCATTTATAGTTAGAATTGGTGAAGACATTCAGAAACTGAGTAGCAAAGAAGGCTGAATAAACACTCGCGCATTCGTGCTTAGGATTTAGAATTTAATCTCTGCTTATGCGTAACTGATTGCTGCGCTTTATATAACAGTCAACCGCATAATCTCGTATAAAATTCTTGTCCCTTAAGGGGAGAGAGATTTACCTCGTGAAATAGTACTTCATGGAGTAAATAGGGTGACATTTTCTCAGAACACTTAGACAGCCAGCACAGGGTATGTTGCTGTCAAGCGAATATGTCACCATAATTGTTTTGCGATTTTGTCACCCCTTATCTATATGCGCTTTGAAGGGTTTACGCCATGGATGGTTTGGCACTGGTTTGGTATAGCGAGAGGCTTGGGACTCTGAGGTCTTGTTGGCAATGGCGCCAATTGCAGGAGGCTCCCTATATTTCGTTGTGTCAGGAGCAACCCGCTTCATACTTCTTGCTCTGAGAACTGGCGCCTCCGCTGGCGCTGGCTTGGTAGCCAGACATTGCCCCTTGTAGTATACCGCCAAACTGCCATCCATCCTTTCATGCGCCTACACTTTAGCCTTAGCATAGCTCAATCTCCCGTTAGTCGGCATTATCTGCAATCTATGCTCCCCAAAGCGCACTACATTGTCCCGACCTACTGTCCGCTCATACTTGAAGCAGAACACCTCATCAGGATTAAAATCTTCAGGAGGTTCTCGATAAGCTGAGCCAGGCTCAGCAGCAGGAACGACAAACCTTGGGTTATACCGGGGCAGAAAATCCCACAGCGCCCTGTTTGTCTCCTCCTTGTTGCTTGCTCCAGCTATCCGAAGCTCGCTAACCAGCCTGTCCTGAAAGGTTCCCCACAGCCTCTCAATCCTTCCCTTAGCCTGGGGTGAACGCGCTGGAATAGAGGTTATGCCCAATCCTTCCATTACTCTACCAAACTGGGTAGGCTTCTTTTTCCCTTCAAGCTGCTCCTCTATCGTCTCTGGCTCTTTGCTGGAACGCTCGAAGATGCCATGCCTATCATGATATAAGGCTTGTGGTATGCCGTGTTCAGCTACAATCTGGCGTAAAAGGATGGTATATCCCTGGGCATCTTCCTCATCCCTGAACAAAGCATATGGAACCTCTCCGTCAGCGTCGTCTATTGCCCCCACAAGGGTCAGGCGAGGTCCCCTTCCATCAAGCCAGTCATGGTTACTGCCATCGATCTGCAGAAGCATACCTTTCTGAGGATACCGTTCTCTGCGGCTGCGGCGCTTTGGTGGTCGCCTTTTCCGGGGACTCCTTATCCCAGCCCGGAGGAGCATCAACCGCGCCGAGGAGCGGGAAGCGGCAATACCCTCCCGTTCTGCCAGAAGTAATGTCATTGCGAGCGTAGCGTGGCAATCAGTGAAGCGCTGAGTGTTGCAGCCAGCGTAGGTTGATTGCCACAGCTCCAACACCTTTCTCTTCGAGCCATCGTCTAAAGCATTGTGAGGTTTCCTCCCTCGATTGCCATGTGCCAATGCCGCAGCGCCCTCCCTTCTATACGCCGCTAAAATTCTTTTGACATGGCGCAGCGAGAGACCCAGCGCCTCAGCTGCCTCTCCGATGGTGACCTTGCCTACCTCTACCCCATTTAACACCATTAACCTACTCTGCTCCTTCTTGTTCAATGTCACCCTCTCTTTCATGGTGACATTTTCGCTTAACAGTTAATGGGTGACAAAATCGTATAACATCGACATGGAAGAGACTAAAGGTGTTGAAACTCTGTGATAATGTCCTCTATAGAACTCGATAGAAATGTCCTCTTT
>CAZPDE010000068.1:0-6662 GCA_964585315.1 uncultured Dehalococcoidales bacterium
CCTGTTGCCTGAAATCTCTTTACTCAGGCTCATTTTTCGATTAGAATAGAGTTAAGCTCTTCATCTCTTGCCATGCTCAATCACTATCCCTGTCATTCCAAATGTCATTCTGAGCCCTCCCCGCTTGTCATTGCGAGCAAAGCGAAGCAATCTCATACTTTACACCCTGACTCCCTTAGCGGGGGCTTTTGAAAGCCCCCGCTAGGTTGCTTTGCTCAAGCCTTAGGGCGCGTTGAACTGCGTCACAACAATGATCACGGTAAAGCTGCCGCTGGCATTCTCGTCGGCATCATAGCCAAGGTCTGTTTCAACGCTCTTCTCAATGACATGGATATTCAGGGCACCGGATACTGAACCACCGACGGATATCGCGGTGTCTTTGCCTATGCCAGTAACTGTAATGCGGACATCTTTGTTAAGAGTAACGCCCAAGTCCACATCTGCGTAGTCACCAGAATTGGTGATGGTGGCGGTATAACCTTGCCCGTCAGTGATTGTGATGCTCTTTATCTTGGCTGGAATAGTGCCAGTGTTAACAATATCAAAGCTGACTAGACTGCTATAGCACGGGTAGCCATTGGTAACACTCACCGTGAACGAGTCACCATCATCAGAAACCCCGCTTACTTCAGTGCAGGCAACATCCATCGTTGGATTCTGTCCGTGGTCTTCAGTGCCATAAGGGTCATTGGAGTCAACATTGGCAAACACAACATCCAGAATCCCGGCAGTCGCGATGCCTTCGATAATCTCAATGTCACTAAAATAGGCAAAACCAGCCCCGCAGAGCGCCAGCGAAAGGACGAGTCCCATACACAATAAAGCTATCTTTTTCAATTTTGCCTCTCAATCAATCCTATGGGAAGTAATCGCTCCATACCTACCTAGACCTTCTTTCATGGTAGGTAGGACAGTTTCGAGCTCTACTCCTGTCCTACCTATCCTCACCCACACGGAAATTGGACTCGACTGTCTTACTAAGGAATCCAAACTGGGTTGAAGGGGTCGTCGCTTCCTATGAACAGCAGGTCGAAACTTGCCGTCTTGCCTTGGTATTCGTTGCCTGCACTAGCATCGAAGGTGAACTCGATATAGAATTTTTGAACGCGACTATCATTGGCTGGCAAGTAGTCTCCTTCTGTCGCACAATCACCCCAGCAGAAGGACATGTATTCATTGTTTGAGGCACCATTGGCTAATTCCCTCACAGTAAAGGGAGCTGTGATGTTACCGAATTGCCCACTATAGTAGGTGCCTCCAGCCGGGTGAACCCAACCACAAGTATCTGTATAAGCGACATCTGTAATGTTGATGACGTCACAGAGGCTGCCCGTCCCCCCCAAGTTGTCGCCAGTAACATAGAGGGCCCAGAGGCCGCTAGTTCCAACATTCTTCGTCCAAACTTCAAAAGAGTAACTGTCTCCAGGCGCCCAGTCCTCTGGGAAAGCTACGCTGACGCCATCGTTCCAATCCGTACCTCCGTCAATTGACAGTTCAAGATCCGGAGTACCCGCTGTTATGCTAATTGCCGCGGCCTCTTGCTGACTGAAGTAAGCACCGGCGGCTACGATGCCGCCTAGAGCCAAAACCGCTGCCAGGAAAAATATTCCGAACTTTCCTAATTTTTTCATCTATTTTTCTCCTTTTTTATTGCTTTTTCTGTTTCATGCCCAAAGAGATTGCTTCGATTGTCACCCTCACCTTTATCCTCTCCCATCAAGGGAGAGGAGATTCGGCTCGTAGTGATTGTTGAGATTTCCCCACATCGACCACTCCGCCTGTCACCCTCACCTTAATCCTCTCCCATCAAGGGAGAGGAGATTGTGGCTTGTGGAGCCTGGGCATTTTCCCTTTATCTCATTGGGCATATCCTAATTTCTCCTCATGTTTAATTTAAGGCGTGCCTTTTCGCCCAAGGTCGACCGGCACAGCATGGTCAAAACCGTAGCGCCGAGGTTTTTCCCCACCCCACGGTTGGGGACAAGCCCCAACCCTACAGACTGAGGGACAAGCCCCAGCGCTACAGAATGACCCTGTCGAGCCCAAGGGCATTCGGCGTGGGTAGTAGTCATATTTGTGTTGAATTGCTTGGTTATCCTTGCTATCATATTGGCGGGATGGCAAGATATATCCTCCCTGTAGAAATTCAGCCTCTGGAGGAAGGTGGATATCTGGCTATTTGTTCCGTTATTCAAGGTTGCCATGCAGAGGGGCAAACCATAGCCGAAGCGCTGGATAATGTGGAGGATGTAGCCATGATTCTGCTGGAGCTCCGTGTGGAAGATGGCTTGCCTCTTCCCGAAGGACTTCATCAGTTCGGGCCAGATACTGTGCTTCATGGTGAACTCCTTCTTACAGTGGGCACTCCATGACCTATCGGGAGCTTACCCGAAAACTGAGGAAGCTGGGGTGCGAGTTCCGGCGCCAGGCAAAAGGTGGGCACGAGGTCTGGTGGTGTTCCCAGCGAAATCGATATACCACCATTTCTTACCACGGAAGCAAAGATATTCCTAAAGGAACTTTGGCAGCTATCTTGCGAGACCTTGGTTTGAGCAAGGAAGATTTGGATAGGGTATAATAAACTTGACATGGCCGAGGAAAGGCTAGCTAAAGTCGAAGGTATTCTGGAAGAGGTCAGGACGAGGATGAACCATTTGGAAAATAGAATGGATAACTTGGAGACCAGAATGACGAGTGAGTTTACACAACTTCGCCAGGAGATGAATGCCAACAACCGAGAGCTACGACAGGAAATGCGCACCCAATTTCGCTGGACATTAGGGATAGCAATTGGCGCCTGGGTCACCATCATAGCAGCTATATTGGGCCTTATTTTCACCCTTTGAGTTAGGCTTAAGTGGGTAACCATCATCTTAACCATTCTGTAAACCTTCCATCATAAGTAACCCCAAGGGCATTTCGGCATGGGTAATAATCATTATTTTTAGCTATCCGCCTTCAGGCTTGATTGCATTTGCCCGGTGCCGCGGAGCAAGGAACGAACTCGAGCAAGTAACTCCCTCGAGTTTAAGGGAGAAGTTAAATAGGCATCGGCGCCCATCTCCAGAAAACCAATTCCCGCCGCCTCACATTCTTCCTGTCCCAGAACAAGGATGGGAGTTTGGCACAGCTCCCGAATGCGAGGACAGAGCTCATCTCCATTCAATCTATGGCTGCCCTCAGCCATGACTATCCCGTCGGGATGGCTTCTACTTATTTCAGCCAAAGCTTGATGCCCCCCGCTAGAAGCTACAACCTGAAAGCCTGAATGCTGCAATATAAAAGTTAGCTCGTCTCTCAGCGCCAGGTCGGGATGAATAAGTAAAAGTTTCTGCATTTTCAAGTCCGCCCTCCTGTCATTGCGAGCGAAGCGAAGCAATCTCGGTGGGGAGTTTGGAATTGCTTCAGCGCTTCTCATGCCTCGCAATGACATGAAAGTGTGCCAAGAAGCGTAATCGCATATATAAGAAAGTTTAATTGATAAGGACGAAAGAGTCAGTACTTAAGTAATGGAAAAGGGTCTCAATTGGGTGGAAAAAGGTCTCTATTCGGTGGAATTAAGCGATGCTGTTTAGAAATGTAGTTGCCCAATCTTTGAGAAAATTAAAAATCAAAGATAAAAAATCAAAATGACAAACCAAAACTTAAAAAGGTTTTTACCGTCGCTCTGTATCTTTGCTTTTTGCATTTTGATATTTGAGTTTAATCTAATCCTCCCCCGTCCAGGGAGAAGAAATCTGCCTGCCGATGATGCCGTCGCTTGAGAATGACAACCTCCTTGTCATTGCGAGCCGAAGGCGTGGCAATCTCATTCACCACACCCCACCGAGATTGCTTCGGCACTCTGTGCCTCGCAATGACGGAGAGTAGGGTCGGGGCTTGTCCCCGACCAGTTTCGTTTTGAGGGCAGAGGGAATCCTTTCCCTCTGCAGAATATTAATATATGGAAGATTTTGCCAGCTCAAGCTAAGGTCGGGCGAAGATATAGCCCACGCCTCTTTCATTGAGGATGATTTGAGGGTTGGTGGGGTCCTCTTCAACTTTAGCCCTGAGGCGGAAGATATACTTCTTGAGAAATTCAGGGTCAGCTCGATAATCTGGTCCCCAGACCTTGTGGAGTAAGCTGGTATGGCTGACCACGCTTCCCTCATTTTTGGCTAGTTGGCACAGGATTTTATATTCGATAGGGGTTAACTTCACTGACTTCTCCGAAACGCATACCTCACGAGTGGCGTAATTTATAGATAGCTTGTCACCAAAGAAAGAGTCGACATTGTTATTATTGCGAGGGCTGCAGCGGCGGAGAATAGCATTGACCTTTGCGATAAATTCCATAGGTATGGAGGATGGGGCAATCCAGTCATCAGCGCCCATTTCCAGAGCCCTTACCTTATCCATAACATCATTACTCTGGCTCAAAATAAGGATAGGCACATCGGAAAAGCTGCGAATCTGAGTTATGAGGTCAAAGCAATCCAGAGCTGGTGATCCTTCGCTTCGCTCAGGAAAATGAAGCATAACGATATCTGGTTGTTCCCCATGTATTAGCTTCATGCCTTCCCTCGCCTCGGTGGCGGAGATTAGGCTTAACTCTGACCATCTCACCTTCAGGATAAGGGAAATAGTTTGTGGTAGGTCCTTTGAGTCACCAAAGAACAAAATTTTCATCTCACCTCCCATACTAAAAAAGCGAAACCGACCTTCAGGTCGGTTTCGCTTTTGGCTCAGCGGAACCCAAGCGTCCAATTACAGGCTCCGCCTCATCGCCCCCCAGCAAACTTTGGTGCTAGTACCATTTTCCCATACATTGCCCAAATGGTCAATTGCATTATCTTTACCTTACCTCCATTTCTAGAAAAAAAGTCCTATTTTTTAGCGCTTTTGGTTCAGGGCAAAACCATTTGGTGCCTCAGTATAGGACTTTTGGGTCAGCCCAAATGGTCTTATAGGACTTTTTGGTGATAGACAGGAAATGGAGTTGCCCAATCTTTGAGAAGATAAAAAATCAAAATGACAAGTCAACTAAAATCAAAAATTAAAGATAAAAAATTAAAATTAAAAATCAACTAAAATTAAAAATCAAACATCAAAAGTCAAAATGACAAATGAAAAGTCAAAATTTTTTACCTTTGCTCTGTATTTTTGCTTTTTGCATTTTAATCTTTTATTTAGCGCTGCTCTGTATTTTTGCCTTTTGCATTTTGATATTTGAGTTTAGATGTCAACAACCGTAGTGGCGGGGTTCATCCCCGCCTCATTCATCACACCCCACCGAGATTGCTTCGGCGCTCTGTGCCTCGCAATGACGGAGAGTAGGGTCGGGGACAAGCCCCGACCCTACTCGTTTTGAGGGCAGAGGGAAAGGATTCCCTCTGCCGAATCTGTGAAGGAAAGGATTCCTTCACACCTCGAACCTTTTCAGCTTTAGCCCGCTAATAGCTCCTTTAGCTTGTTAGTAAAGGCAGGCACTACCTCTTCGTACTTGCCCACCACTCCAAATTTTGCTTCCCTGAATATATTTGCCTCAGCGTCTTTGTTAATAGCTATGATGTTCTTGGAGCCGGAGCAACCAGCTACATGCTGGCTAGCGCCTGATACAGCTATGGCAATGTAAACATCGGGTGCAACAATCTTACCCGTGAGCCCAATGTGAAGCGCCTCTGATACCCAACCATTGTCAGCAGGTGGGCGTGTAGCGCCTACGGCGCCATGCAGTACATCAGCTAGCTCCTTTAATGTTGTCTTAAAAGGCTCAGGCCCACCACATCCTCTGCCTCCAGCCACTATTACAGGCGCATCCTCGAGCTTAACGCCGGCTACCTCTTCCTTTATCGTCTCTACTATCTTTGTCCTTACCTTCGACAAATCTATTTCAACCTTAGTGGGTATGACCTCACCTTTTCTTGAGTCATCCCGCTCTATTGAAGACATTGCCTTTGTCCTAACAGTAACCACTTGGGGCAGAAGCTCACTAGTGAATATAGCTTGAGCGTTGCCACCGTAGACAGGTCGCGTTTGCATCAGCAGCTTTGTCTCTGGGTCTATGCTTAACTCGAGGCAATCCGTGGCTAGACCAACTCCTAGCCTGAAGGCAAGGCGGGGGACTAAGTCTCGGCCTATAGATGTTTGCCCCATGAGTATGACTCGAGGTGAAAGCTCTTTAGCTAGTTTTTCCACAACCTGCATACAACAATCTGCTTGATATTGTTTCAGTGATGCATCTTCCACTGTGTAAACCTTATCTGCTCCAAAAGCAATTGCTTCTTTAGGGGTCTCACCAAGCGTGTCACTGGCCAATAAGCAGGATAGGTCTTCCTTCAAATCGTCAGCAAGCTTTCTGCCGCATCCCAATAATTCGGTGGTGATAGCGGCTAACTTTCCATCTGTTAATTCACCATAAACTAATATGCCTTTATTTTCAGCCATGTGCTACCTCCTTAACTTTACAATAGTTTTGCTTCCCTGAGCCTAACAGCCAGGTTAGCGCCTGCCTCTGCTGGGGTTTCTCCTTCGATCATTTCACATTTGGCTTCCTTGATTGGCTGGAAGAGCTTACTTAATTTAGTATGGCTTCCAGCAGCGCCGACTTGCGACGGTTCAAGTCCGATATCGGCAGGCTTCCACACAGTAGGTTGCTTTTTAGCCGCTGCCATAATTCCTTT
>CAZPDE010000069.1:0-6269 GCA_964585315.1 uncultured Dehalococcoidales bacterium
GCTCTATTTTAGCATAACACTCAACTTATAGAAGGGGTTTGTGCAACAGGCTCAATTGCATTATATTTACTTTACCTCCAAATTCTAGAAAAAACTTGCCTCCTCAGAGGGATTTTGGTTCATAGCAAAGACTACTGAGCTTCCATGTAGGACTTTTGGGTGATAGACGAATTTTAGAGCCTGTGTTAACTTAAATAATATTCTATGAATACTGCTGCTCCATATGTAAAAATGAAATTCTTCACATCAAATTGTTTTGGAGAGAGCATTTATTAACGGCAAGTTGTTACTTTTCTCCCTTGTCATTCTGAATGGGTGAGCCGAAGCCCTGAACAAAGTGAAGGGGAAGCGGAGTGAAGAATCTCAGAGATTCTTCGCCTGCGGCTCAGAATGACAGAATACAAGATTGCTAAACACTCTCTTTGGAGTGGTGTATGGGTATGTATGAAATATCACTTATTAAATTAAGGAGGTGAAAAGTGTCAGAGGATAGATGGGTGCTGACGAATAAGGAAATAAAGGACATAGTCGGAGAAGACCAGCGGGACTATGCCTCAGATAGTAGAAAGGAGTTCGAGATGGTAGCGGTGATGCAGGATGCTAAGACCAAGCGAAAGTTAGTGGAGTGGATAACTTCAATCGGCGAGTACGCACCAGACGCAGATACCTTTAGGGTTCCAAAAGACGATTGGCAAGCTCTGCGGGAAGAACTGGGATTGGATGAACAGCAAATCACGGGCTTAGAAGAAGGAAATGCCACTACAATTTGTAGGGCGGGGATTTATTCCCCGCCAGAATAAGGCGGCATATAAAATGCTGCCCTACTATCTATAACCAAGCAAAATCTGGAGCAATTCTAGTTTATTCCTCCCCCTTCATCCACAGCCTCTCGCCGTCAGTAATGAACTCAACAGTGCCATCTTTGTCCGTTCGATAAACCTTATCTTCGCCTAGCCTATTAACTAACCTCTCCACCACTTCAGAGCTGGGATGTCCAAAGCGGTTGTTTGCCCCAACTGAAATCACTGCTACCTCAGGGTCAACTGCAGCCAAAAACTGTGGATAGGTTGATGTCTTGCTGCCATGATGACCGACTTTCAGCAAGGTGCTTCTCAAGTTGGCTCGCTGTCCAACAAGTTCAAATTCTGCCTCTTGCCTGATGTCAGCGGTAAGCAAGAAGCTAACCTCACCCCAACTCAGCCGAAGTACCACTCCGTTGTTATCAACATCGTCGCTAGTTCCCTCAAAATGTACCAATGGTGGGTTGAGCACCTCCATTTTGATTCCATCGCCGAGGTCAATCTCCTGTCCTGCCCTGGCTATCTCGTGTTTGATTTGTTTTCCTTCAACGAGCTTAACCCATTCACGATAAACAGAAGAGTTATAGGGCACTCCGGACTCAAGCACCTGCTTTACTTCGTATCGCTGAAGCACTTCCACCAGGCCAGTGACATGGTCAGCTTGAGGTTGAGTGGATACCATGAGGTCTATCGTTCTATCCCAGAAGGGAAGCCTCTTGCCTAATTCCAGATTTATCTTCTGCGGGTCGGGACCGCCGTCAATGAGTATGTTCTGGTGGTTGGGCGTTTGAATCAAGATGGCGTCTCCCTGTCCTATATCGAGAATGCTTACATGAAGCTTATCATCGGGCATGGTGACAGCCACCGCCCAAACCAGAATAGCTATTATCAAAAGTGGAGGGATGAGCCACTTCTTGGGAAAGCGAAGTTTAGGAATTCCTCCTGTCATTTTCTTTACTCCCGAAGCTAACTTAGAGGAGAAATTAGCTAATTGTTTTCTACGGCTAAAGAGCATTATAGCTACTGCAAGCAAGATATAATATCCCCATACTTGCCAACTGGAAATACCGCTCACCTGGAAGGAAGAGCCAGGCAAAGCATCAAAACCCTGAACTACCAGGAGCAGATAGCTAAGAAAAAGCCAGGCCAGCCAGCCAAGAAGTTGAGCTATAAATGGGACAAAGAGCCCGACGAAAGCGACCAGCGCTGCAGTAACAATGATAGCAGGCAAAGCGGGCAAGGAGAAAAGAGTTGCTGGCAAGCCAACTAAAGAGACAACTTCAAAGTTGTAAGCTACAAGTGGCAATACTGCCACAATAGCAGCCAGGGTTACGGCAAAGCTATCAGTTATCATGCTGCCTGTGGCTGCAACCTTTTCCCTGTCTCCAGATAAGGCAGTAACTCTTTTTCTTCCCCATGCTTGAAAGTAAGGATAAATGAAGATAAGCCCTGTCATAGCTAAGAAGCTAAGCTGGAAGGAGACGCTCCACAAAATCTGAGGCTGGATCCCCACCATCACCGCAGCAGCGAAAGCCAGTGCAGTGATGGCGCTTCGCTGCCTCCCTAGATATTCCGCTATTAGAAACAGACTTCCCATAATTGCTCCCCGAATTACTGGCGGATGCATCCCGGTGAGCAAGGCATAAAGCCATATAGCTACAAGGGCGAGCCAGATATATATGGAGCGCTGCCGGCCAAAAATCAGGATGCCAAAGCTAAGGAGCATGCCAATGACGATGGCGATATGCAAGCCAGAAATGGCTAATAGATGTGCCGTCCCTGTTCTGGAAAATGCTTGATTGAGCGAATCAGGTATATTGCTTCTTATGCCAAGTAAAATACCTTGAGCCAGTGAGCCCTGTGGCTCAGGCAAAGCTCTGGTCAAAGAGCTGGAAAGTCGCTCCCTTAAAGAATAAATCCATTGCAGAGGCTTAAAGCCTTCGCCGCTATCCAAGAGCTCTATCCTGGGGTAATAAATAACAGAGTAAATTCCTTGCCGAGCCAGATAGCTTTTGTAGTCGAAGTCATCAAATGGAATTGGTGTCTCCAATTTCCCAGTTACCTGGAGCACATCCCCATAATTATAGGCAGGATACCGTGGTACTTGAATTAGTGCAGCTCCTGATGCCTCTTTCCTTTCGTCATTTATATTTATTTCGCTGGCGGAAAGTTTTAGTTGGCACGACATGCCGCTGATGTCGGGCTCCTCTGCTACTATACCTTGAATTTCCACTGTCCCTTTATCGTTGTAGAAGCAGAGGGAATGCTCATCTATTTGAGGCAGGCTTGATGGGAAGTGTAAGCCGCCGCCGATAAGAGCTAAGAGGCAGAGCCCGACTACTATTAAGGTTTTTTTGCTATTTGGGAAAAAGGGGAGAAGTAAGAAGGGGAGAAGCCCAAGCGGGAGGGCAACCAGCGGTAAGCCGACCTTCGAGCCTAAAAATATGCCAGCTACCCAGGCACAGCTTATATAAAGCAGCCACATAGAATAGATAGTTTATCAGCATTACATCAAGTGTAGCTATAATTAGCTTATTGTTTGTGGTAAGATTTGATTATATTGGAGATTCTGCAAGTGCTATAATTATGATTACTTAGCGAATTGCACTTATTGGGTAGCCCAACCAAACAGATTTGGAGAGGGCAAGGAGGGACTAGAAATGAGTGCCAATCTAAGGACAGCCATTCGACAATATGAGGCAAAGAAGAAGATTAAGGTCACAGGACCTACTTGGCCTCACATCAGGTGTCTATTTTGCCCAGCATCACTCCTTGGGTGCGGGAGAGTGAAAAAAACTCTAGGAACTAAGAAACAGTAACCTAACAGCATTAATAGGCTAGACCGTTGACAGAGCTGTTTGTTTGGCGTGAGGGCGATTTGGCTAAAGATTTAGCTCAGCCAGGCGGGTTTGCATAGCTTAGAGAAGAAACAGTAAAAAGGGAGAGTTCATGGACATTGTAGAGGCCATAAGGAAGCGAAAGAGCATCAGGGGTTATAAGCCTGTTCCTATTCCGAAAGAGGTTCTCAGGAAAATCTTGGAAGTTGCTAGCTGCGCTCCATCAGCAGTGAATACCCAGCCTTGGGAGTTTACTGTTATCACTGGAGAGGTTCTGGAAAATGTCAGGCGAGCCAATGTTGAGATGCTCAATTTTGGGGCGCCATTTCATCCCGAGCATTCAGTTATAGGATGGCCTTCTGACAGCGTGTATAGGCAGCGCCAGGTAGAACTTGCTAAGCAGATTTTCCAACTCATGGGGATACCGAGAGAGGACAAGGAGAAAAGGGCAAAATGGATGGAGCGGGGATTCCGTTACTTTGATGCGCCGGTGGCACTCATCATCTGTGTAGACCGGTCACTAACTGAAGAAGTGCCATTGCTTGGCATCGGCGCTGTAATGCAGAACATTTGCCTTGCCGCGCTGAACTATGGCCTTGGCGTCTGCATTGAAGACCAGGGCACTATGTATCCCGAAGTGTTGAGGAAATTTATGGGTATACCCGAGTCCAAGCGGATAATAATATCCCTTGCTATTGGCTATCCCGATTGGGATTTTCCAGCAAACAAAATAGAGACTACGCGAGAACCTGTAGAAAACTTTACTACATGGTGCGGTTTCGACTAGGATGCGCCTTTCCGCCAAGGAATGAGAATCAAATGAAGATTCTACTCTAAGGAAGAAATAAGTTTGTGAGTCAGCATTACTCAGTATATAAAGAGCCTGTTGCACAAACCCATCTGCCAAAGCTAAGGTAGCACGGCTGTCAGCTTCAGGAAATCCCTTTACGCAACAGGCTCTAAAGCGCACTAAGTAATTGCGCATGAGTCGGTAGAACTTAACCCAAGGTTACCATTGACATGAGCAAAACCTCTCTTTTCCCATTCGATTTCCTGGAAGGCATCTGGTATATGAGGACTACATCTTTTATATCCTCAGTCGTTTCGCCTTCAACGGCTTGGGTGGTAGGCCCAAAGCCCTGTATATCTTGTGCTGGAAAGGTTCAGGGTCTGTTGTCTGTCGGATATAAATCCGCTCCCCTTGATCACATGGTATAAAGCGACCATAGTTCCTTTTCATCGAGTTCGCTTCGATCAGAGCGAAGATAGTAGGAACCAGCAAATCTCAAGTTCATCTCGTTCTGATCCTTTATCTTCCATGTGATGTTTTTCACTCTGCCCAAGTCATGTCGAACCTCCACCTTATAGAACTGGGCGATGGTGGGATACTTCTCCCGCAGGCGTCCCAGGCGTTCCAGCGCCTTCTCATACCTCTTCACCCCTCGCTTCTTGCCCAGCGATGCCACAACAGAGCCGAGTCCATCCTCATCCAGAACCAGAGCCAGGGTGAGCAGGGGGCAATCGATCCTCCTTGCGCTGGCATACTAGCTTATCTGAAAGGCGATGCAAAGCATTGTTCGACAGGCACTGAAAACCGACACCCAGCAATTCGTCCAGGGCGCTAAACTCTTTCGCCCAGAGGGCGGTCTCCCCTGCGGCTTCGTTCAGGACATGCTTTTCACTTGCAGGGTGAAGTAGCCGTCCAGCAATGAGCAAAGCTGTCCTGTCGATTTCCTCCTGGGTGAAGCCCAGATTGGAAAGGATTTGGGGAAAGCCGAGGCGCTTAAAAACATTATAGGCAGCCGCTTCTCCCCCGATAGTGCGTGGTTCACCTTGAGAGAGGGAACCTATGTCAAGGGTCTCCCAATCGGGTTGCTGCTCGGGTGATGATGGAACACTCTGCATTTCCTTTCGCCTGAGCAATTGGGCATAATGGGAGGCAAGGCTTTTTATATGAGATGGATAGGCAAACAGCGATTGCTGGCCGGTGAGGATTTCCTCAATGCGGTCGGTTTGCCCCGGGAAATAGGATTTCATGGGGCGAGGGTTTTCCAAATTGACCCACTAGCTAGATCTGATTCTCTATACAGTATTCCCTTAAACCATTCAATGAGGAGAAAAATTCCCTCATCATCACATTCACCGGATACATCCCCTTTTGTGTTAAGGCTATTCTTCCATCTCTCTCATGAATTAAGCCAAAGAGCTTAAAGAACAACAGCTCCTTCCGCAATTTTTCATGTATGTCGGCATTAAACTTGTGGTGAAACTTCCTTGTGTCCATTTGCATCCCAAATAGTTTTGACAAGAGATAATAATAAAGCAATTCATGCTGAGATAGTTTTCTCCACCGAATTAAGGGAGGTTTACCCTGAGCTAGAAGCTCCTCGTACCTGTCCAGGGAAAATGAATTCACATAGAAGTTTCCTCTGAGGAGACTTACCGACCCGCATCCGATACCAATATAATCGTCGAAATCAACTACATATTCATCTATCATCCTTTCGCCTCTAGAAAAACACCAGACGGTGGAAGGATTGTAGCCGCTAGAGCTAAGCTCCTTCAGAATAACATCGTAAAATCTCTTTTCTCGCGATGTATCTACCTTGTTGAACCTCCGTTCCAGAGCATT
>CAZPDE010000070.1:0-5835 GCA_964585315.1 uncultured Dehalococcoidales bacterium
GTGGAGACCGCCGATTGAGATTATCACTAACAGGTTTGAGCAACAGATTCCATAGTAATATAAAATCCTAAACCCTAACAAATATCAAAAATCCTCGTCTCAGTCATAGGCATTTTTATTAGCTTTCAGCTAACTGCCAACTGCTATTGGCATTAGCCACTATTTTAGCTTATAATATTAGCTGAGGTCAAAGTCATGCATAAGTCTATTATGTTAGGGGAAAACTTTTATTGCTATGTGTGGATGGGCAGTGGAAATAACTGCAATAGCATCCTTTTGTGTAATGTTTTGCGGGGAGAGCGACCCCATATATTGATTGACCCGGGGCATATCCGCAATGAGTTGAGGGAGCCTTGTTTTGATTCTCTAAATCAAGTTATGGAGGAGGATGGCTTCAAAATGGAGGATGTTGGCTTGGTAATCGGCACTCATAGCCATCCTGACCATTTTGAGGCTGTTGCCACTGTAGTGAAAAAAAGTGGCGCTTTAACCACTTTATCTCGAGAGGAGGATGAATTTTATCGCCAGTCTGGGAAGATGTTTTTCTCAGCCTTCGGCGTCGAGCCGCCGCAGGTTAATCCCTACTTTCACCTTAAAGAGGGCGATTTGAATCTGGGGGCTAAGAATAAGTTAGCTATAAAAGTTTTGCTTACTCCAGGCCATTCTCCAGGGTCTATCTCCCTTTATCTGGAGGAGGAGAAGATATTGCTCAGCGGAGATGTAGTATTTTTTGGTAGTATTGGCAGGACCGACATCCCTGGCGGCAGCCCTTCTTTATTACGGAAAAGCATTGATAAGCTATCTCAGCTTGATGTGGAATATCTGGTTCCGGGCCATAGCACCGAAGTGGGCAACATCATTAGCGGCAAGCAGAAGGTGGAGCGCAACTTCTACATGGTTAAGATGTTTATTTAAGAAAGTTAGGTGTCATTCTGAGGGGTGAGTCGAAGCCCTGAGCATAGCGAAGGGGAAGCGACTGAAGAATCTCCTTATGATGATGGGAGGCGAGATTCTTTGCTGCGCTCAGAATGCCAGAAGGGATTTAAGAGATGGACGACAAGACTAAATATGTTCTGGAGCATACCGAGTTAATCAGGGCTCCACGGCAGGAGCTAGCCACTTTTGGCAGTTCCATCATTGATTATTGGGTTGTCACGGAGCTGGTGGGGAATGTTAGTGTGGTTAGGGATGGAAGGGTAATTGCTGAACCGCCGAGGATTGTCACTCCCACTTACCTGGTTAATGCGGAAGGCTTTAGCGACCAAGCGAGACGGTATCTAAATATGATAGCTGGAGAACATCCTGACGAGCCTGGCGTTTTCTATAGATATAAGAATGAGCCCAAGGGGATGAACATCGTCTCTGAACCTATCAAGGGAGTGATAAATAAGCTCACTTCTCAAATAGAGGAGCAGCATAATCCCTTAAGCACCATAATTAAAGGAGTAGAGGAGCTATGGGATGTTTCTCTGCTTATGTTCATCTACGAGCTAACTAGAAGGTCAGTGAAGACTAATGTAGCCGAGTTTCATAAGAGAGGCCTTTTGGACATGGATGCCAGTGGAGTGCCTCGGGACGCCCGAATTCATATTGAAGAGCTTTTTGAGCAAGCGAATCGCGACCTTTCTCGAGCCCCGGAATTAGTGGTTGAGTTAAACCGATGGGGTTTATTCCCAGAATATCAAGATAGGTTTTTTGCGCTATTTAGGGGCAAATGACACGAGATAAAAATGTAAAAATACAAAGCAAGGGTAAAAATCGTTTTTAAGTTTTGAATTTTGAATTGTCACTTTGATTTTTTATCTTTGGTTTTTAGTTTTAGTTGGTCTGGAATTTTAATTTCTTACCTTTGACATTTGATATTTATTAGGATTTCTTTACATGGATACTCCACCATCTATGCTGATGACCTGTCCTGTGATATAGTTAGCTCTTTCGCTGGCTAAGAAAGCCACCAGTTCAGCCACGTCTTCTGGTTCGCCAAAGCGCTTTAGCGACATCATAGATAGAATAGCTTGCTTATTTTCCTCAGGCAAATTCTCGGTCATCCCAGTTTTAATAAAACCTGGCGCCACCGCATTTGCGGTTATATTACGTGAGCCCACCTCTCGAGCTACGCTTTTGGTAAAGGCAATTACCCCCCCCTTAGACGCAGCGTAATTAGTTTGCCCAACGTTGCCCATCAATCCAGCAATAGAGGCAATGTTGATAATGCGCCCCCATCCCTGCCTTATCATAGTCCGCAGAGCAAACTTGGTGCATAGATAAGCCCCTCGCAAATTTGTATCGATTACATCATCCCAAGCATTATCAGGCATTCTTAACAGAAGGGTATCCCGGTTAATTCCAGCATTATTTACTAAGATGTCTATCTTGCCCCATTTATTAGTCACCTCCTCTACCATAGCCTTCACTGCTTCCCCATCCCGGACATCAGCTTCAACTGACATAGCTTCCCCACCACTCTTTGTTATAGTTTCCACTACACTATCAACATCAGCCTTATTATCAGCCTCGATTCCCACATAATTAACTGCCACCTTAGAGCCAAGGCGAGATAACTTCAAGGCAATAGCCCTACCTATACCTCGAGAGGCGCCAGTTACCAATGAAACTTTGCCTTCTAATTCCATTTCGCCCTCCTAATTTTCGTAGTTGCATGATTTATCAGGCCGAATTGCCCAATAAATTGGGCAACTACATATTTAACACACTCAAGGGATAAGTCCCCGCGCTTTGCCTTCTAATCCCACTTCACCTCCGAGATTGCTTCGGCGCTCTATGCCTCGCAATGACAGCGGAGAGACACACTTTACAATGACAAGGGGATTACCACATGGGTGACAATAGTGGCCTATGTTGCTCGCCCGTTAAATCTTTTCAGCACCAAACAGCAATTCTCCCCACCCAAGCCAAAGCCATTCTTCAAACAAACATTCACTTGTGCTGGTCGAGCTACATTGGGCACATAATCCAGATCACACTCCGGATCAGGAGTCTCATAATTTATAGTGGGGTGGATAATTCCTTTATTCATAATCAATATAGAAGCGATAGTTTCTATGGCGCCGGCAGCGGTTATTATATGCCCAATCATAGACTTTGTAGAGCTTACAGGGATTTTATGAACGTGGTCTTGAAAAACCATCTTGATAGCCTTAGTCTCACATGCATCGTTTAGCTTAGTGCTAGTGCCATGGGCATTGATATAATCAACCTCTTCCGATTTTACCCCGGCATTTTCCAGAGCAATCCTCATGGCATAAGCCTCCGATTCAGGACTAGGGGCAGTGACATCATAAGCATCAAAGGACCAAGCAACACCAGCAAGTTCAGCTAATATAGGTGCACCCCGCCTTTTAGCATGTTCATAGCTTTCCAAAACAACTATCCCGGCTCCTTCACCGTAAACAAAGCCATTGCGATTAAGGTCGAAGGGGCGACAAGCCTTAGCCGGGTCAGATTCACGAGATAGGGCTCCTAAGACATTCAACCCAGCCACGCTAACTGGCTCGAGGCTGGCATCAGAGCCTCCAGCTATCATCACATCAGCATAGCCCAACCTTATGAAATTTGAAGCCGTGCCTATGGCATCAGTGCCGCTGGCACAGAGGCTATTTACCGAGGAGTTGGGACCCTTAGCTCCCAGCAGCATTCCTAGCTGCATTGACGCCGCACTGGGACTTGACTTGGTAACAAAGAGCGGATCAGTTCTTCTAGGTCCTCGCTTTTGAAATAACTCCCATCCTTTGACAACATAACCCTGCTCAATCATGGTAGCAATAATAATGCCTACTCTCTCAGGATTTTCCTGTGCCATATTCAGGTTAGCTGATTCCGTTGCTTCTTTGGCAGCAGCAATAGCGAAATGAATAGTCTTCGAGGTGCGGTCGACTACTTTTGGGTCCATATATTTTGTGGGGTCGAAGCCATTTACCTCAGCATCTACCTTCACGGGAAAGCTGCTGGCATCAAAACAGCTAATAGGGCCAATCCCTGATTTCCCCGCAACTAATCCTTGCCAGAACTCTTCCACATTCAAGCCTAGAGGATTGATCGTGCCCACTCCGGTAACCACAACTCGCGGCATGTCCATTAACTCTCCTCCTTTGGCATAACGAAAGGCGCTATGGATGTGCCTCCGTCAACAACAATAGTCTGCCCTCTTATCATAGAGGCTTCCTCGCTGCAAAGAAAAGCCACTGCATTGGCCACATCTTCGGGAATCACCATTCTCCCCGCTGGTGTTGCCTGGCGAGTATCGGGCATTAACTGCTCCTTAATGTAAAACTTTAATGCCTCTGTCTCCACAGCAGAGGCAGCTACAGTATTAACGCAGATGCCTCTAGGGGCTAGCTCTATAGCTAGGTAGCGAGTCAAGACTTCCATAGCGGCTTTGGATGTTCCAACAACAGAATAATTAGGCAACACAAATGACGACCCCAAGCTGCTGATACTAACTATCTTACCGCCCCTCCCTTCCATCAGCCTGGCCGCCCGTTGGGCACAAAGCAAAAGAGCTCTAGCATTGATATCCATGGTCCATTCCCATGCCTTAACATCCACATCCATTATAGGGCGACCCACTCCAGAAGCGGCATTGCTAATGAGAATATCCAGATAACCAAAGTTACGGCTGATGGTGTCAAACATCTCGTCGATCTTCGCAGGGTTCCCCACATTGGCTCTGATAATGCTGGCTTTCGCCCCCAAAGCTTCGATTTCTTTGGCTGTCTCCTCTGCAGCTTCACGATGACGGAAAAAATCGATGATGATATCACTTCCTTGAGAAGCAAGCTTTAAGGCAATGGCTTTCCCTATACCCCGTCCACCCCCAGTAACCAAAGTCAGATTACCTGTGAGAGGCTGACTCATGCCTTCTCCTTTTCTGCCACATGGTTTTCCACATAGGAAACAAAATCGCCAAAGTTCTGAAATTTCTGCGCTTCTTCATCAGGAATTTCAATATCGAAGGCTTCTTCCACTGCCACCAACGCCTGCACTATGTCCAAGGAATCCGCTTTCATATCCTTAAAGGTGCCCTCACGGGTAATAATGTTTTTGTCAACGTGTACAATCCTAGCCACGATGTCCTTTACTTTCTCTTCTACAGTCATTTGGTACCTCCTTTTTACTAGCTATCAGCCTTCAGCTATGGGACTGGGGATTGGGGACTGAGGACTGCCCCTAGCCCCTGCTGACCGCTGATTGCTCCTGTTTGAATTTGGCTAATTCTGACTTTAGACAGCCGACAATATCGGCATCTACTGCTTTTCTGGCGCTTGTTATGGCATGAACTATGTGCGGTGCTTGGCTATTGCCGTGTGCTATCCGAACAACGCCATCAACCCCCCATAAAATGCCACTACCCTCCTCCTCACCTTCATAGGACATTTTGGCTACCGGAAACAATCTATTAAACAGCAATTTAGCCATGGCTCTCAATGGCGGATACTTCTTCAACCTCCGCCTCACATAGTTCAGAGCTTGATCCCCAAAGCTTTCGTAAAACTTCATGAGCACATTACCCACAAATCCGTCACAGACAATGACATTGGCTTTTCCGCTTAAGATATCGCCGCCCTCTATGTTGCCGATAAAATTTAAGCCGCTATTCTTGAGCAAGGGATAAGCCTCATGCACAAGCTCATTGCCTTTGCCTTCCTCGCTTCCCGTGCTTAACAGACCTATTGTAGGATTAGTGACATGGAGTAACTTCTTAGCAAAGACAGAGCCGGCAATGGCAAAAGTCAAAAGGTGATATGGCTTGCAATCAACGTTGGCTCCGAAGTCCATTATTACTGTATTGGGGGCAAAGCTACCACAAGACCCACC
>CAZPDE010000071.1:0-5480 GCA_964585315.1 uncultured Dehalococcoidales bacterium
GCCCTGATTTCGGGAAAACGTATCTATTTTCCCTGAAAATGTAGGAAGTCGGGAACTGATGGCGTGCGCCAGAGTACGGACCATCGAAGGCAAGCTTTCCGAGACGACGAACGAACTCTCGGCGTTTACACAGCCTCCACCGGCTCATGGCGAGGCTCCTTATTGAGGTCGATACCGGAAATTACTGGCAGAGGGTGTCCCAATTTAAGACCAACAAGTATCCAATCCTCCAGAGTGGAGCGCAGTTCATCTTCGCATTCTCGTAGGGTGGGAGCAAAAGCTATTACCCCTTTGCACAATGGAATTCGCCCAGCAAAAGTGCCATCTTCCAACTTGTCATAGACGGCACATGCTAGAGCCTGATTTATGTATTCAGTAAGGGTAAATCGTATCGCCATTTATCTGCTGAATTATGCCATATCACAATCACAACTTCTGCAAGGATTTCTCGAAGTCCTTTACCCTGGGCGGCTTTTTGCCTTTTGCCTGGTTCGATATTATGCCCTTCTGCTCTCAAATGGGCTGCTTGCGCCTCCAGCCGTCATTATCCAAAGAGAATAAACTCTACGATTCTCCCACAATCTTTGTTACGCAAGCCTGTAGTTGCTCTTCATCGGCGAAGCCCCCTACCTTCAAATATCTAATAATGCCCTCACTGTCTATAAAGATAGTGGTGGGGATATATCCCGTGGCATAGATTGGAGCCACTTGAGCATTCACATCTATAGCAACGATGAAACTTACTTCGCTGTCACCGAAAAACTGTTTCACTTTTGAAATGCTATCCTCTATATTGACAGCAACTATTACCACTTCATTCTCATTCTGTTTAGCCACCGCATCGAAGTAGGGTAGCTCTACCCTGCAGGGAGGACACCGAATAGCCCAGAGGTTGAGAACCACCGGCTTCCCTCGTAGATTCGATAAAGTTATTTCTCCGCCATCTATGGTTGGGATTGTGAAGTCTGGAGCTTCGATTTCCTTTTCTACTTCTATCAAACCTAGCTCTTCGGGCAAGATGCTTGAATTGGGGGAAGCGCAGCTAATTCCTCCTCCGACGAAAACACACGCAATGATTAAAGGAACTACTCTAAGTAGCCAATTCTTGAACGGTCTTTTAGCCATGTTAATCAACCTCCATTCACAGACTGCTGATATATTTCAGGGTATCGGTCAGCATGAGAATTCCCATGCCAATCAATAAGGCTGCGCTTACCGCCGATGTAGCAAAAGCATGGCGGTTAAGCCATCTGAGAAATCGAGATGCCGACCCTATAGCCAGGCTTACAGCGATGAAGGGCAACCCTAGCCCCAAGCAATAGACAATCAAAAGGTAAATTCCCTGCCATACAGTTTGTGAGCTCCATGCCAGAGCCAGTATGCCCCCCAGTATGGGTCCGATACAGGGAGTCCACCCCAGAGAAAATATTGCTCCTATCGATAGAGACCTGAAATATCCTGAGCCCTTAGCAGGAGTGAAATTAAGATGTTTTTCATAATTGAGCCACGGTAATTTCATAGAGGCTAACAAGAATATCCCAAATATGATTAATAACACGCCAGCTATATTATGCAACAGCCCGAATGGCGCCATAGCTCCCAATAAGCCCAGGGAAGCTCCTAAAGCAATGAAAACCAGGGAAAAGCCGGCTATAAAGCTCAGCGTATGCAGGATAATATGCCTCCTGCTCGGAGGCTCAGAGGTGAGAACCGATGCGCCAGCTACATTAGCTATGTACACCGGGACTAGTGGCAATATGCAGGGTGATAGGAATGATAACAGCCCGGCAACAAAAGCCACCGGGAAAGTCACATTTAACACCCGAGCATACCTCCAGCATTACTTGCTCTTTCCCCCGGTTTCTCTTTGCTAAACAGAGCTCTTGCCAGAATCATAGAAGATAAGCTATTCCCCTAAGCGTATATTACTATATGTGACGACATAAATACCTGCGCATAGAATATGAGAAAATTCTAATATCTAATTTCTAAACTCTAAACAAACCCTAACAAAGATAAAAAATCAAAGATAAAAAATTAAAATTACAATTCAAAATTTAAAAAGGCTTTAAAAAAGTGATTTTTAACTTTTGCTCTGTTATTTTGCATCTTGATTTTTGCCTTTTGACTTTCGTTTAGGATTTAAGATTTTAAGTTCTACCGACTCATGCGCAACTACTTAGTGCGCTTTATATAATCGAGATTAAGATTCTATCATAACTATAATCTAGCTAATAGAATTCGCTATTCCGCTATTCTGATAGCTCACCACTACTGTGGACTTTATAATCCGCCCATTGAGACATTGAGATAAAAAGTAAGCGAGCCTCAATGTTGAGGCTCGCTTACGAATATCCACTATTCAATTCTCACATCACCCCTACTCTTCCACTCTATGTTACGGCTGAGTGCCCGTTGCTCTACTATTCAGAGAGCCCTCTATTACACGCGAAGAGCTTGGGGCTTCCTAAAGCTCTCCAGCAGCGCATCTCAGCTAGTTTACCAGACCCACATACTCTCCTTACGCTGGCGGAGAGCCCCAATAGGGGAAAAACCATCGGCATAACCACGCTTGCTTCCTTGTCATGCCCCACCTCCTTATATTTAAATGTTAGCAAAAATAATGGCATGTGTCAAATTTCGGTATTGAGATTGGTTATTTTGCTACCTTGAGCGCTAGCGAAGAGTCTGTGCTGAGAGATTCCACAGTCATTTCTCTTCCTCAAAACCTACAAGAGGTGAAAGGCTGGTTGCGAAATACAACCTGAACTTCCTAAGCCTCAGGAAGGGGCTTTCCGAATAGAGCAACTATCACAGTTCCTGCAAAGGCTTTTCGAAGTCCTTTACCTTGGGTGGCTTCTTGCCTTTGCCAGGCTCGATGGTATAGCCTTCCTCTCTTATAGTAGGCTGCCTGCGCCTCCGTGCCACCGGGGAATTTAGGATTTAAGCTGTCATCTGCTTTAGTCACCCGCTCCCAATTAAGATAGCATACTTGTTATTGGCATGGCACTCCAGAGATAGGTTATAGAATACTGCAAAGGTGATATGGAACGCATATGGAAACTAGTTGACGAAGCGGATAGAAGGATAAGCGAAGTTTGGGAAGATTAACTCAATCAACTAATTCTCCCCACATTCCATGGTCATGAAATCCCGTTAACCTAACCACCGCGATTTTATTGGTCAAGGGCTCTTGGCTCTGGGTAAATACCCTGATGTAGTTATCAGTTAACCCTGAGTATATACCTCTACCTAAATTCGTTTCCTTTTCCCACAAAACCCGCATGGGTTCCCCTATAAATTGTTGGCAAAAGCTATGCCGACATTTTCCAGCTAACTCTAACATCCGCTGGGTGCGCTCGTTCTTTACTTTATCATTCACTTGGTCAGGCATTTTGGCTGCCTCCGTTCCCGGCCGAAGCGAGAAGGGAAAAACATGGATATTAGCGAAACCAGCCTGCTGGCAAAAACGATAGCTTTGCTCAAACTCCTCATCGCTTTCCCCAGGGAAGCCAACCATAACATCAGTGGTAATAGCCATCTGGGGTATCGCCTCCCTAATTAGATTTATCGCTCTTTGATAATCATCCAAGGAGTAGCGTCGCCTCATCCTTTGAAGCACGGTATCGTTTCCACTCTGGAGGGCTAAGTGAAAATGGCGACAAAGCCTTTCGTCTTGCCACAAGGAAAGTAATTTAGGAGAGATTTCTTGAGGCTGCAGAGAAGAGAGACGCAGCCTCTCGATGTTTGTATCGTGAAGGATACATTTTATTAAGTCATCAAGGTTAGCTCCAGCGAGAGATTCTTCGCGGAGTTTATCCTGAGCGAGATGAGATTCTTCGCTACGCTCAGAATGACAAGGAGCGAAGGGCTCAGAATGACAACCCTCCTTTGTCACCCTGAACGAAGTGAAGGGTCTCAGGGGGTCTTTATAGCAGCCAACTTTAGTTCCAGTGAGAACAACTTCCTTATAACCCATAACCACCTTCTGCTTAATGTCCCCAATTATTTGGAAAGCAGGCAAGGAATATTCATGGGGTCTTACCTTAGGCACAATACAATAAGCGCAAGGGCTATGACAGCCATCTTGAATCTTTATCAAGGAACGGGCTCTGGGATTAAAGGAGATGAAAGGGTGTTTAGCTACCTCTTCGTGGATAGATTCGCTTCGCTCACTACATGGTTTACCCTGGTGAGCCGAAGCTCTGAACGCAGTGAAGAGGAGATTCTTCAGTCGCGGAGCCTGTCCTGAGCGGTGAGATTCTTCCCCTTCACGGAGTTTACCCTGAGCAAGATTCTTCAGTCGCTTCGCTCCCTCAGAATGACAAGGAGCGAAGGGTTCAGGGTCAGAATGACAGGAAGCGAAGGGCTCAGGGCGTCGCAATGGCAAGCCTTTTACAATCTCGAGCAAGTGTTTTTTCTCCTCGTTGTTAAGGACAAGGTCAGCAAGCTGAGCTAAATCGTGAGGAACTCTTTGAGCATAGCATCCAGTAGCGATAATGAAAGCTTGAGGATTTCTCCGTCTCGCCAGCCTGAGCCAGTGGCGCGACTTACGGTCAGCTACATGGGTAACTGTGCAAGTATTAGCGACATAGATATCGGCCACACTATTTGGAGCTACAAGCTGATATCCAGCCTGACTAAACTGTCCAGCCACGGATTCCGTTTCTGCTTGATTGAGCTTACACCCCAGCGTGTAAAAAGCTACCTTCATATTAGTCAGTGCGCCTCTATGCAAACTTTGCTTAAATCAGGAATGCCCAGTGGATTAAGCTCGTAACCTTTGATGTAGGGCTTCACCAAAATATAGTTGGCGCCAAACCATAAGGGCAGGCAGGGAGCTTCATCGACTACCATTTGCTCAGATTGTTGATACATAGCTAAGCGGGCAGCGCTATCTTGTTCTATAGCTGCCTGGTCAAGTAAAGCATCCAACTCGGGATTGCTATGGCCAAAGACATTATTTTCGCTTCCAGTATAAAAGAGGGTATCCATGAAATTATGTGGGTCGGGATAGTCAGCCACCCAGCCGAGAATAAACATCTCGTCCCTCTCTCGTTTTAAGTTATACATAAAATCCTCAGGCTCTAGTTGTCTTACTGATACCTCGACCCCGAGATTCTGCTGCCATTCCTGGATAATGGCGCCTAAGTAGTTGGGAATATTGTTGCCATAGCCTGAAACAGTGAGAGTAATAGGCGGCAGATTCGAGGCATCTTTATACCTTGAGGTGGTGATAAGCTCTTTAGCTTTCTCTACATCGTAGTCTAGCCCCTCCAGTCCTTCATTATAGCCAGGCATGCCCGAAGGTAAAACGCCCTCGGCTTTGTTTACCATGTCTCTCAAAGTTGATTTAATGATGCGCTCCTTATCCACGGCGCAACAAAAGGCACGGCGAATATCGATATCATCGAAGGGAGCTTTGGTAGTATTGAAACCAATATAATAGAGGCTGAGCTCAGGTGTTATGGCTAGTTCTT
>CAZPDE010000072.1:0-4900 GCA_964585315.1 uncultured Dehalococcoidales bacterium
TGCAATCTATGCTCCCCAAAGCGCACTACATTGTCCCGACCTACTGTCCGCTCATGCTTGAAGCAAAACACCTCATTATGCCCAATCCTTCCATTACTCTACCAAACTGGGTAGGCTTCTTTTTCCCTTCAAGCTGCTCCTCTATCGTCTCTGGCTCTTTGCTGGAACGCTCGAAGATGCCATGCCTATCATGATATAAGGCTTGTGGTATGCCGTGTTCAGCTACAATCTGGCGTAAAAGGATGGTATATCCTTGGGCATCTTCCTCATCCCTGAACAAAGCATAGGGAACCTCTCCGTCAGCATCATCTATTGCCCCCACAAGGGTTAGGCGAGGTCCCCTTCCCTCAAACCAGTCATGATCGCTGCCATCGATCTGCAGAAGCATACCTTTCCGAGGATACCGTTCTCTGCGGCTGCGGCGCTTTGGTGGCCATCTTCTCCGGGGACTCCTTATCCCATCCCGGAGGAGAATCAACCGCGCCGAGGAGCGGGAAGCGGCAATACCCTCCCGTTCTGCCAGAAGTAATGTCATTGCGAGCGTAGCGTGGCAATCAGTGAAGCGCTGAGTGTTGCAGCCAGCGTAGGTTGATTGCCACAGCTCCAACACCTTTCTCTTCGAGCCATCGTCTAAAGCATTGTGAGGTTTCCTCCCTCGATTGCCATGTGCCAATGCCGCAGCGCCCTCCCTTCTATACGCCGCTAAAATTCTTTTGACATGGCGCAGCGAGAGACCCAGCGCCTCAGCTGCCTCTCCGACGGTGACCTTGCCTACCTCTACCCCATTTAACACCATTAACCTACTCTGCTCCTTCTTGTTCAATGTCACCCTCTCTTTCATGGTGACATTTTCGCTTAACAGTTAAAGGGTGACAAAATCGTATAACATCGACAAAGAGCCAAAAAATGATTGACATAGTTGGGCTGTAAAGAGTAGAATACTTTGCGTTAAATATGAGTGTTGTGAAGCTTGGTTCAGGTGAAAGTTTTGAGAGCTTGCTGCGCAGGTTTAATAAGCAAGTGCAGCAAGAGCGTATTTTAGCCGAGGTTCGCCGTCGTAAGTTTTATCAAAAACCTAGTGAAGAGCGAAAAAGGAAAGAGGCGGTGAAGAAGCGAAAAAGCACCAGGTAGCTATAATGGCACTGAAGGATAAGATGAGGGAAGCTCTTAAGGGGGCGCTTAAGCAACAAGAGAGAACACAAGTTTCTGTATTGAGGTTGTTGTTATCTGAGATAAAGAATGCTGAAATTGCTCAGCAAAAGCCTTTGGATGATAATAAAACTCTTGATGTTGTTGCCATGGAGGTAAAACGGCATCGAGAAAGCATAGAAGCTTTTAAGCAAGGGAATCGCAATGATCTTTTGGCGCAGGAAGAGGCAGAGTTGAATATTCTTATGGGCTATCTTCCTGAGCAGATGAATCGAGAGGAGATTGTAGCTGCAGCACGCCAGGCAGTTGATGCCGTTGAAGCCAAAGGGATAAGGGACAGGGGTAAAGTTATGTCTCAGCTTATGCCTCAGCTTAAAGGCAAGGCTGATGGAAAAGAAGTCAGCGATATAGTTTCACAATTGCTTGCTGCTATCTAGCTGTCAGCCACCAACCTCTTTATGAAATTTGGGATTATTGTTTTCCCCGGCACTTGGAGTGACCGGGATTGTTACTACGCTCTCCACAATATGCTAGGACAGGAAGCTAACTATGTTTGGCATAAGGAGACTAGGCTAATCGGCTATGATTGCATTATCCTTCCCGGGGGCTTTTCCTATGGTGATTACCTTCGGGTAGGGGCTATAGCCCGTTTTTGCCCCGTTATGACAGCGGTGGAACAATTTGCTCATAATGGGGGATTAGTCATCGGCATTTGCAATGGTTTTCAAATTCTATGTGAAGCTGGACTTCTGCCCGGAGCGTTATTGCCCAGCAATCATCTGCAATACCGATGCCAGTGGGTCAATCTTAGGGTGGAGGACAATTATTCATCCTTTACTTCTAAGTGTGAGAAAGGGCAAGTATTAAAGATTCCTATTTCCCATTACGAAGGCAACTACTATGCCGATGAGCTTACTCTGGAGGAATTAGAAGCCAACCATCAAGTTGTTTTTCGTTATTCTACTCCTTCAGGCGAGATAACTGAGGAGGCTAATCCCAACGGTTCTTTACATAATATTGCGGGAATTGTTAATAAAGAGGGCAATATTTTAGGCATGATGCCTCACCCTGAGCGAGCTTGCGAGCCACTTCTGGGCAGCATAGATGGCAATTTAGTTTGGGAGTCGATTATTGGTAAGTGCTCAGCCACCCTTATGTTACCCTGATCCTGAATACAGTGAAGGGGAAGAGCCTCCGAGATTCTTCTTCGCGGAGTTTATCCTGGTGAGCCGAAGTTCTGAGTCCTGACAGCAGGAAGGAACTGAAGATGAGATTCTTCAGTCGCTTCACTCCCTCAGAATGACAAAGAGCGGAGGGCCTCATCAGAATGACATCTGGGTAAATGGAGTCGATTATTGACTATCTCCAAAGAAGTTCTGGATAAGGTTGCTCTAAGCGAAAAAGAGTATGCGCTTATTGTGCAACAACTGGGTAGAGAGCCCACTGAGGTAGAGCTGGGGATGTTTGGTTCTTTATGGAGTGAGCATTGTGGTTATAAGCATTCCAAGCCTTTGCTCAAGCTCCTGCCCTCTCGGGGTAAGCATGTCTTAGTTAGCCCGGGAGAGGAAAATGCCGGTGTAATAGATATTGGAGATGGGCAGGTGGTGGTGATGAAAATGGAGTCTCACAATCATCCCTCGGCAATTGAGCCCTATCAGGGTGCCGCCACAGGAGTGGGTGGCATTGTAAGAGATATCTTCACTATGGGTGCCAGACCTATAGCTTTGCTTAACTCGCTTCGATTTGGTCCTTTAACCGAATTTCGCAATCGTTATTTATTTAACGGAGTTATTGGTGGCATTGGTGCTTATGGAAATTGTCTGGGAATACCCAATGTTGGCGGTGAGGTCTTTTTTGCCGATTGTTACTCATCCAATCCATTGGTCAACGCCCTATGTTTAGGCATTGCCGAGGGAGGTAAGTTGGTCAGTGCTACAGCTGGTGGCGCTGGTAATAGGTTAATGCTAGTGGGAGCCGATACCGGGCGTGATGGGATTTATGGCGCTTCTGGTCTGGCTTCACGCACTTTCGAGGAGGAGCAAGAGCTAAGACCAACAGTTCAAGTGGGTAATCCCTTTCTAGAGAAGCTGCTCATAGAGGCATGTCTTGAGCTAGCTCAGACTGATTGGATTGTAGGCATGCAGGATTTGGGAGCTGCAGGATTGACCAGCGCTGTTGTGGAATCTGCAGCCAAAGGTGGTGGTGGGGTGGAAATAGATGTGCTTAAAGTGCCTCGGCGTGAAGAAAATATGACTCCTCATGAAGTAATGCTCTCAGAATCACAAGAGAGAATGCTGGTGATTGTGAAGAGAGGCTGTGAGGATAGGGTAAAAAGCTTGTTTGACCGCTGGGAACTTCGCTCTGATATTATCGGGGAAGTTACTGATAGTAATTTGGCTGTAGTCAAAGAGGGGGAGAAAATTGTAGCTCAAGCCCCAGTGAATTTATTGGTTGCCCCACCTTTTTATCGCCAGCGGAGTAAAAAACCAGCTTGGCTTACTGAACTCCAATCCTTTGATAGAAATGCTGTCCCTGATATTAAGCCAAAGCAATGCAACTCTATTCTGCTTCGTTTGTTGGCTTCCCCTAATATTGCCAGCAAGGAATGGGTTTATCGCCAATATGACCATCAGGTGATGGATAATACTGTGGTTCTTCCCGGTAGCGATGCCGCCGTTTTGCGCATCAAAGGAACTAAGAAGGGCATTTCATTAACCACCGATGGCAATGGGCGATATTGCTACCTCGAGCCTTTCTTGGGTGGAGTAATTGCTGTGGCTGAGGCTGCTCGGAATTTAGTTTGTAGTGGCGCTGAACCTTTAGCCATTACCGATTGCCTCAACTTTGGCAACCCCGAAAAGGGCGATGTCTATTATCAATTAAAGGAATGTATCAAAGGCATGGCACGAGCTTGCCGAGAACTGCAAATTCCCGTTATAAGTGGCAATGTTAGCCTTTATAACGAGACTAAAGATGAAGCCATCTATCCCACTCCAGTTGTGGGTATGGTGGGGATTGTAAATGACATAAACAGGCATTGTACTATGTCTTTTAAAGACGGAGGTGACTTGGTATTTCTGCTCGGTAATCCCTTTTCCCTAGCTGATAGCTGTCAGCTGTCAGCTAGCAACTGTAATGGTCTTGGTGGCAGTGAATATTTGGAGTTAGTGCATGGCTTGGTAAGGGGTAAACCCGCTATTGACTTGGATTTGGAAAGGAGAGTGCAGAAGGTATTGCTGGAAGCCATAAGGCAGCAGGTAGTCAAATCAGCTCATGATTGTTCTGAGGGTGGGCTGGCGGTAGCCATCGCCGAAAGTTGTATTACTGGCAACATTGGCTTTAGGGGAGAGGATTGGAAGATAGCGGGAAGATTGGACTCCGCTTTTTTTGGAGAGCATCACCCAATGGTTGTAGTATCGATACCACCTAACTCAATAACTAAATTGAGCCGGATAGCCAGGAAGTGGCAAGTGCCATTAACTTGGCTAGGGAAGGTCGGAGGTAAACGGTTAATAGTAAAAAGTCATATTGATTTGTCTTTGTCTAGGGTGGGGAAAGCCTGGCATAATGGCATTAAGGGGAGCAGTCAGTAGTCAGCAAACAGTAGCCAGAATTAAGCTGATAGCCGACAACCACTAAATGCAGAGAGCAGAAATGAAAATGCAAAATGACAGAGCAAAAATCAAAAAATTTTACATTTTGAGTTGTCATTTTGATTTTTTATCTTTAATTTTTGATATTTGTTGATAGC